>JAPVXR010000002.1:300000-508045 GCA_027214385.1 Cryomorphaceae bacterium 1068
AAGTGTTCAAAAATGCGTTTGCCTTTGAAGCTGCAAGAGTTGGGTTAAATGAACGCGTGATGCTTTCCAACGCGGGATCATTCAAAGGCTCTACCGGGATTTCGGTATTCTTATTAATGGGCAATTCTCTCGTACCGTCGTCAAAGCCTAAGAAATCCAAACTCCCTCTGTCGTATAGAATAAAGTCGCTGTTGAACGTCTGATCGATGGTGTAACCTACTCCCAAAGAAATCTGAGTTTCTTTAATGTCTGGAAAATTTTTGGTTACAATATTGACCAAACCTCCTGTGAAGTCTCCATACTGGTCAGGCGTAAATGATTTAAAAACGGCGACATTTTCGAGAACTGACGTTGGGAAGATGTCGATGGCCACTGCATTCACATCAGGATCCAAGCCGGGAATTGACATCCCGTTAAGGGTGGTCTTCGTGTATCGATCTCCAAGACCACGCACATAAACGTACTTACCTCCTTGTACCGTTACACCGGTAACACGCTTGATAGCTCCTGAAAGGTCAGAGTCACCGATTTTTCGGATGGACTGAACAGAAAGACCGTCCGTTACAGCAGTCGCATTTTTCATATCCATCAGAACTGCGGTCTCTGTATTTCTTCTCGCCTCTGCCACGATTTCTACCGCCGCGAGTTCGTCCACAGCAGGCTTCAACTCAGTGTCTAGTACCGTAACTTCACCCGCTTCTATAGTAATCCCTGTGAAGGTTTGGCTTACGAATGAAATGAAAGAGATCTTGATGTCATAAGTTCCCGGGGCTAAAGGCAGAGAGTAGTTCCCGTCAAAATCAGTGATCGTACCTACTCCAGGCTGATTAGCCAAAATAACCGTGGCACCAATCATTGGCCCACCTATTTCTCCATCTGCCACGTTTCCACGTAGAAAACCTTTTTCCTGGGCTTGAGCCAAACTTCCAACGAAAACCAGAAGCAGAAACATGTAATACCTCACTTGAATCATCAATATTCTTTTTTAATATGTAAGCCCCAAGACTCATCGTCTTGGGGCTTTAATGGGCTGATTTTTTATTTTGATTACTCGATTAGAGCTCTCCCTTTTCTCCGGCTAGAGTCCAGCCGAAAACAGTATTTAGATCTAAGGTTGCACCTGCACCCATCGGCTCTATGGCACCTTCTGCCAGTGTCTGAGCAGCTGCTAATTCATTCGGACAAGAAGTTGGGTTCTCTTCGTCTTCGTCGCCGTCATATACTTCAACACCACCACTAATTTCATCTTCAGTAAAGATCAAAGTTGGGTTAGCATCAGTAAGGTTTCCGAAAGCATCAGATCGGTACTCACAAGCATCAGTGAATCGAGTTCTGAATTTCACCTCTTTATCACCTGATTCAAAAGTCACGTTATTCACGTTTCCTTGAGCACCTGATTTGAAGTCAGCAGCTGAACCATCAGCGCCTTCGATTCTGCAAATACCGTTGTTCAATGTGAAAAGACCGTCAGTGTAAGTGTCATTCTCCGGTCCGTCAATTTCAAGACTTTCATCGGTGCCAATTCCGTCTCCGTGAATAACTGCGAAGTTTGAGATGGTTCCTGAATAGTTCATGTCTAGGTCAATTCCGTCGTCACCTTGGTAGTATACCAATGCATTATCGATGTCAACAGTTCCACCGAAACACTCAATTCCGTCATCAAGTGTAGCGTAAACTTCTACGTTGTTGATTGTCGTACCTGTTCCAACTCCACCTAGAGTCAAACCGTTGATTTCGTTCCCTTCTCCGATGGAGATACCACCGTGACGGATAGAAACGTATTCGAAAACTCCTGAGTCATCACCTGGCTCATCACCACCGTAGAGACCGTATCCTGCTTCAGCAGGTAGTCCTTCGATATTGGTTTCAGTGTCACCATCTTCAGCGCTAATCGGAGCGCTACCCAAGATGATTACACCACCCCAAAGCTGGTTGTCAGTTCGGTCCAAGTTAGTACCTGCTGTTTCACCTACCTGGATATTATCCGCAGAAGAAGTGAAGATGATTGGCGCTGCTGCCGATGATCCGCTGGTTTCAATTCGGCCACCTCTGGCAACGATAAGAGCCGATGCAGCAGTACCTTGACCTGAAGCGGCTTTGATGATCGCTCCACCTTCTATAATGAGTGTAGCACCGTTATCAACTACTACTCTACCGTTGAGAGATGTAATTTCATTCGCAGGCCATGTTTCAGTACCTGTGATAATTCTCACAGTGTTTGTTGGAGGAGTATCTTCTTCGTCGTCATCATCGTCGCAAGAAGTCAATAGCAATGACCCCATCATCAAGATGGCAGCCATGTTTCTAAGTTTTCTAAAGTTATTCATTTGGTGAAATGTTTGTCGTTAGGTATTTCGTTTTTTGATGCCACAAAGAAAGGGGGAGTGAATTAGCGTAAGATGAATTCTAACTTACCTCTGAGTTATTCTATTGTTGTCTCAATGTTAAGAGGTGGTCTTGCCTTTTGTGATTCTTATATTTGAACTTAATTTAGGTTTAACAACCGAATAACAAGGCGGGAGAATTCAACACCTAATTTTGCCACCGTTTTCTACTAAAGCTACCACAGCGTGAAAAAAGAAAAGATCCTTTTGGTCGATGATGAACAAGACATTATTGACTTGATCAGCTACAATTTAGAAAAGGAGAACTATCAAGTTAAGTCTGCTCTGAATGGGCGCGACGCGATAGAAACGGCCAAGGAATTCCTGCCTGACTTAATTCTTTTGGATGTAATGATGCCCGAAATGGACGGTATCGAGACGTGCGTAGAAATGAGAGAAATCGATTCTCTAAAGCCCAGTATCATCGCATTTTTGACTGCCAGAGGTGAAGATTATTCGCAAATTGCGGGATTTGATGCGGGCGCGGATGATTACATTTCAAAACCGATAAAGCCTAGAGTTTTACTTTCCAGAATTCAAGCACTTCTCCGTCGAAAACGATCAGCCTCTGACGCAAGGACTGGCGCTCCTGTTGGCGGCATCGTCATCGACAAAGAAAAGTATTTGGTGGTCCAAGATGGGAAAGAGCTCAACTTACCCAAAAAAGAATTTGAGTTGCTTGCACTGCTCATTAGCAAGCCCGGTCGCGTATTCACTCGCGAGATCATTCTCAATACAATTTGGGGAAATGACGTGGTGGTCGGCGATCGAACCATTGATGTGCACATCCGAAAACTTCGAGAGAAAATCGGGAGCAAATTCATCAAAACCATCAAAGGAGTCGGTTACAAATTCGAAGCTAAATGACAGGACGAAGTCCTTTCAAAGTAGCTGTTTTTACAGCTGTTATCGTGGCCTTGGCCATTTTCTTCCTGCTAATCGGCACGCTTCTTCTTTTTGGTGAAAAAATCGACTGGCTTCAGGTTGTCGTTTTTACCTCATTGGCATTTCTTTCTTCTTGGTTGGTGATCTACAAATCACTACAGCGCTTCATTTACGCCAAGATCAAGCTCATCTTTCGAAATATGCACTCCCTCAAAGTGGGGCGATCTGCTTTCAGGCTCGACATGTCTAAAGATGTACTGGGAGATGTAAATAAAGAAGTTGTCGATTGGGCCGAAGACCGTATGGCCGAAATCGAAGATCTTCGAGAGAAAGAGAACTTTAGAAAAGAATTTGTTGGCAACGTGGCTCATGAGCTCAAGACACCGATTTTCAGTATTCAGGGCTACATCTTGACCCTCTTGGAAGGAGCGCTGGAAGATCCCAATTTCAACCGAAAATTTCTCATGAAAGCCGCCAAGTCTGTGGATCGAATGACCATGCTGGTGGAAGATCTTGACACCATTACCCAATTTGAGTCTGGTAGCTTAAAGCTGGATATCGAGAAGATTGATATCGTAGAATTGGTGAAAGAAGTCATAGAACAAAGAGAAGAAGAAGCAAAGCAGAAAGAAATCACCATTGGGTTCAATAAGAACTATGACAAGCCGATATATGTCGAAGCTGACTCATTCAGAGTGAGTCAAGTGCTCATTAACCTCATTACAAACTCCATCAATTACGGAAAGATTGGAGGGAAAACTACAGTGAGATTCTTTGATTTGGATGAGCGAATTCTCATTGAAGTTGAAGATGATGGGCCGGGTATTGACAAGGAGCACATCCCCAGACTTTTTGAGCGTTTTTATCGTGTCGATAAAAGTCGATCTCGCCATCAAGGTGGCACGGGGCTGGGGCTTGCTATCTGTAAGCACATTATCGAGGGTCATGAGCAATCGCTCAATGTGAGAAGCGAAGTCGGGAAAGGATCCGTCTTTTCGTTTACCCTGGCTAAGGCCTGACTATTGCTTCAAGAACGCTTCAACAACCTTGCTATCTGATTTAAAAAAGCCAAATCTCTCTTTGGTCTGAAACTCTTTATTCAAGCCTCTCTTTATTCGTTCCACATCTAGTTTTTCCTGACTGCAGGTTGAAAACTGCGGTTGTATCCTCATCCTGCCGGCCAGATACTCTTGTTCTGATTGCCCCGGAGTAGGGATCAAAAGTGCCTTGGATCCGATCACCATCAAATCGCAGATCGTAGAGTATCCCGAACGGCCAATGACCAATTCGCAAGCAGCAAGCTTTGAGGCCATCTCTTCGCCATCTCCAAGAGGGGTGTTTTCAATACTGTCGTCACCAAGTTCATCTATAGATTCACTTCCTCGAAAAAGAATTTTTTTCCCTTCAATGGACTTTAGAATTTTTAAGAGATGTTTTTCCAGGATACTCCGTTGGGGCTCAGGGCCGCCCAGAACTACACCGATACGGTATTTTTTTTCAGCGATGTTATCCTTCATAAAGCGCGAAGGAATTCCCAGGTGCTTTTTGGGAATCATCACTTTTTGGCTTGAAGCCAAATCACCTGATACCAGATGGTTGGGCCCGTCCGGAATCCATACTTCCGAAAATTGGTTGATCCAATTCGCCAGTTTGGCGTTTATCAAGCTTTCGCCAAAAGGCGCCTTAAGCGAAAGCTGATGGCTGATAAGTGCCGATGGAACGCCGTCGTTATAGGCTCCATATACATTGTCAGAGACAATATGAGTGAACTTCTTTGCTTCCACAAGCTTTGATATAAAACGATGTTGCTCGGAGTTTATATTCGACTGGACAAGTGCCCTTTTGATCATCCCTGACTTTGCCCCTTTTTTAGAGTACAGTATTTCCCTGTCGGGCAAATCGTAGAAAACGAATGCCGGAAATCTCTTTTTCAAGTAGCTGAGCGCCAATCCCGATGAAGTGATTTCTACTTCTGCCCCAAAGTGCTGTAGCGATTCGATGATTGGCACGGAGCGCGTGGCATGGCCCAAGCCCCAATTCAATACTGCGTAAAGCACTCGTTTTTCCATCGACCAAAGATACATGCGAAACCGAGTGCAATGGCTACTTTTGCACCTTTCAATTCAAGATGGGAAAAAACAAGCTGCGCCGGTTTGCCGAAATGAAAAAGCAGTCATGCGTATTTGAGCCGGATAAGGAAACTTTGCTCGAAAATCGTTTTGACATGAAAGGAAAGTGGGCCTCCTTTTTCGGAAACGACAACCCCATTACCATAGAGCTAGGTTGTGGAAAGGGAGAGTATACCTTGGCCTTAGCCCGAAAATACCCTGAGAGAAACTTTATAGGCATGGACGTAAAGGGTGCGCGCATCTGGCTTGGCTCCAAAACGGCTGAAGAAGAGGGTTTATCAAACGTAGCTTTTGTGAGAACGAAAATTGAGTTTATCAATTTTGTCTTTGATTTTAGCGAGGTCAGCGAAATTTGGCTCACCTTTTCCGATCCTCAGCCAAAGGACAAGAAAGGCACTAAGCGTCTTTCAGGGTGGGCTTTTCTGAAGCGCTATGGCAGACTTTTGACAAAGGACGGTTTGATTCACGTAAAAACAGACAGTCAAATTTTCTATAACTCTACACTTGAGACCATCGAAGAGGGTGAGCATCACCTCCTGAAATCGAGTGATGACATTTACGAGAAGGGATGGAATGATTTCAATAAAGAAGAGCAGGAGATACTTGTGGTAAAGACATTTTATGAGATGAAGTGGCTCGCGATAGGAAAGAAAATCAAATACCTCAGATTCAGATTAAATGACAGCTACTACCAAGATATCTGAAAAAAATAAGGACTTCTTCGATATGGTTTTCGAAGTGGTCAAACAAATACCCTTTGGGCGCGTTACGAGCTATGGAGCGATAGCCAAGTATTTAGGTATGGCTCGTTCATCTAGGATGGTGGGCTGGGCGATGAATGCTTCGCACACGCTTCCCGAGCCTGTTCCCGCTCATAGAGTGGTCAATCGCTCGGGTCTCCTTACCGGAAAACACCATTTCGGAGATGAAACTGAAATGCAGAGAAGGCTTGAGGCGGAGGGAATAAAAATTGAAAATGATCAAATCCTGGATTTCGAAAAACACCTCTGGGATCCTGCTAAAGAATTGAGCTTAGATTAAAATGGAATTGACCAAAGAAAAAGTACTAGAGATACTGGGCAATGTGATGGAGCCCGAGTTAAAAAAAGACATTGTAACCGAAAACCTTGTTCGCAATGTCGAAGTAAGTGAAGGCACTGTTTCTTTCGATCTCCACGTATTGAGTCCTGCGATGCACAGCCGAAAGCGGATGGAAGATGCTTGTCGTTTTGCGCTCGAGAGAAATTTCGGCAAGGAACTGCAAGTCAATATTTCGACGAAAGTCTTGAGCAAAGAAGACCGCACACCAGATCAGCGTAAAATACTGCCCGGAGTAAAAAATATCATCGCTGTAGCATCTGGGAAAGGCGGGGTAGGAAAATCTACGGTAGCAGCCAATCTTGCAGCCGGATTGGCAAGAGAAGGTTATTCGGTTGGTTTGATTGATGCCGATATATACGGGCCTTCCATGCCCATTATGTTCAATGTGGAAGACGAGAAACCGAAGACCAAGGAGATTGATGGAAAGACTTACATTTTGCCCGTTGAGAATTACGGCGTGAAGATGTTGTCGATCGGGTTTTTTGCTGACACTTCTCAAGCCATTGTCTGGAGAGGTCCGATGGCGAGTAAGGCATTGAATCAAATGTTTACTGACGCCTATTGGGGGCCGCTTGATTATATGATTGTAGATCTGCCTCCCGGAACCGGTGATATTCACCTGAGCTTGGTACAGGTAGTGCCGCTTACAGGAGCCGTGATCGTGAGTACCCCTCAGAACATCGCTTTGGCTGATGCGAAAAAAGCCGTGGGAATGTTCAATCTGGATGTGATCAATGTTCCCGTTTTGGGAATCGTTGAGAACATGGCTTACTTCACTCCCGGTGAATTGCCCGATAGAAAATACTACATCTTCGGACGCGAAGGAGCCAAAGGTTTGGCTGAAGAGCTTCAAGTGCCCTTTTTGGGAGAGCTGCCAATCATACAGTCAATACGTGAATCAGGCGATGCAGGACGGCCTGCAGTGCTTCAGGAGGAGACTCCTTCAGGAGACGCTTTTCGCCAAATAATTCGTAATTTTGTGGGCGAATTATCAAAGCGAAAAATTTGACTCAAAACTTTGTAATTCAAAATATTACGCCGCTGACTATGGATAATTTGATAGAACGAGTAGAGGGAGCCCTCCTTCAGATCAGACCTTTTTTGGAAGCCGATCGCGGTGATATCACTTTGGTGGAAGTCACGGATGATTTAATTGCACGCGTTGAGCTACATGGAGCCTGTAAAGAATGTTCTATGAGTTTTATGACACTTAAAGCTGGAGTGGAGGAGAGCATTAAAAAAGCAGCTCCTGAAATTAAAGCGGTAGAGGCAATCAATCTCCTGCAAACAAAATAGATTCTGCTACCGTTCTCTTAACATTCAATTCTAGATTCTCTTGGAAGATCTCAAAACGATAAAACACAATAAAGAAAGCAAACAGGATGTCGCTATCCTTTTTGCGGGAGACTCAGGTGACGGAATTCAATTGACGGGAAGTCAATTTTCCAATACCAGTGCCCTCTTTGGTAACGACGTCAGTACATTTCCTGATTATCCGGCTGAGATTCGTGCTCCTCAAGGCACAATAGCAGGAGTTTCAGGCTTTCAACTCAACTTTGGGAGCATCGAGATTTTCACTCCCGGTGATCTCTGCGATGTGCTTGTGGTAATGAATGCGGCGGCGCTTAAAGCCAATTTGGGCAAACTCAAAATTGGCGGTACCATCATCGCCAACACCGACGGATTCGACAAAAAGAATCTGAAACTTTCAGGATACGTGGATATGCGAAACCCGCTGGAGGACAATAGCCTTGGTAAGTACCGTATCATAGAAATAGATGTGACAAAGCTTACCCGTGAATCGCTAAAAGAGTCGGCACTTGGTATCAAAGAGAAGGACAGAAGCAAGAACATGTTTGTTCTGGGATTCCTCTACTGGATGTACAATCGAGAGTTGGCCCCAACCGAAAAGTTTCTTCACGAGAAGTTTAAAAGCAAACCCGATTTGATCGAAGCCAACATGGCTGTGCTCAAAGCGGGATACAATTACGGCGATACCAGCGAGACCTTCACTACTCGATATGAGGTGAAGCCTGCTCCTCTTCCCAAAGGTGTATACCGAAACATCATGGGAAATCAAGGGGTTGCCATTGGTTTGATCGCGGCTTCGCAAAAAGCAGGATTGCCACTTTTTTATGGTAGTTATCCGATTACTCCTGCTTCCGATATTCTTCACGAACTGTCCAAACACAAGAATTTTAACGTCCGCTCTTTCCAAGCAGAAGATGAGATTGCCGCCATTACGTCGGCTATTGGAGCATCCTTTGGAGGAAATATCGGAATCACCGCCTCGAGTGGCCCTGGAATTGCTTTGAAAGGAGAAGCTCTGGGATTGGCTTGCATTCTCGAAATACCACTCGTGATTGTGAATGTACAGCGTGGCGGTCCATCTACAGGATTGCCCACCAAGACGGAACAAGCTGACTTGCTCCAAGCCATCTACGGTAGAAACGGAGAGGCACCTATTCCGGTTATTGCTGCCAGTTCGCCACGCGATTGTTTCAATCAGGCTTTCGAGGCAGTGCGTATTGCCATCGAACACATGACTCCGGTATTTCTCTTAAGTGACGGATACATCGCCAATGGAGCGGAGCCGTGGAGATTTCCATCGGCAGATCAATTGAAAGCGATCAACCCGCCGGTAGTTAAGGAGGCGACTGATGAAGAGTTTTTACCATACCGACGCGATGAGAAAGGAGTGCGACAGTGGGCTGTTCCCGGCATAAAAGGACTGGAGCATCGGATCGGTGGATTGGAGAAGCAAGACGAAACCGGAAACGTTTCTTACGATCCCGAAAACCATGAGAAAATGGTGGGGCTTCGGGCAGAAAAAATTGCGAAAATTGCTGATTTTATTCCCTTGCAAAAGGTAGATCAGGGAGCTGAAAAAGCGAAGCTGTGTATCCTTGGTTGGGGTTCCACTTATGGTGCAATTAAGACTGCCGTCAAAGAACTTTTGGCCGAAGGGCATTCGGTCTCTCAAGTACATGTAAAATACCTTTTTCCATTTCCAAAAAATCTGGGAGAACTGCTCAAAGGATTTGATCAGGTCATTGTACCTGAGTTGAATAAAGGGCAATTGGTAAAAATCATCAGAAGTGAATTCCTGATCGATGCCAAGCCATTGAGCAAAGTGAAGGGATTGCCCTTCTCCGCAACTGAAATAAAAGAAGCGGCCCTTAAACACCTTGAATCATGACCCAAGAGCAAACGACATACACAGCGAAAGATTTTTCCAGTGATCAGGAAGTAAGGTGGTGCCCGGGATGTGGCGACTACTCCATCTTGAAGCAAGTACAAAGTGTACTTCCCGACATTGGCGTGGCCAAAGAAGACATCGTTTTCATTTCGGGAATTGGTTGTTCTTCTCGCTTTCCATACTATCTCAATACATACGGGATGCACAGCATCCACGGTAGAGCTCCGGCCATTGCGAGTGGATTAAAGATTTCCAATCCCGATTTGAGTGTTTGGGTCATTACCGGTGACGGAGATGCGCTTTCGATCGGAGGAAACCACCTCATTCACTTGTTGAGAAGGAACTTCGACATGAACGTACTTCTCTTCAATAACGAGATTTACGGATTGACCAAGGGCCAGTATTCACCCACTTCGCCTGAAGGAAAGGTGACCAAGAGCACGCCGATGGGCAGTGTGGATCACCCGTTCAATCCTTTGGCCTTGGCGGCAGGGGCAGACGGAACCTTTATCGCCCGTACGATGGACAGAGATCCAAAACATCTGCGACAGATTTTAAAAGAAGCCGACGACCACAAGGGAACTTCGCTTATAGAGATCTACCAAAACTGCAATGTCTTCAACGATGGTGCTTTTGGGGTCTTTACCGACAAGGGCACTAAAGCTGATACGACGGTTTTTGTAGAACACGGTCAACCATTGGTTTTTGGTGAACACGAAAACAAAGGAGTTCGGTTGGATGGAGCCACCCCGGTGGTAGTCGATCTTGAATCAGGAGATTTCTCAAAGGACGACCTGTGGAAACACGACAAGACTGATCGCTCGAAGGCAGGGCTTTTGATGCGTTGTTTCGAGACGCCTACAAAGGATCTTGAAAGCCTCCCACGTCCATTCGGTGTTTTCTATCAGGAAGACAAAACCTGCTACGAAGAAATGCTTCACGCTCAAATCAAATCGAGTATTGAGACCAAAGGAAATGGCGATCTAGAAGCCCTGCTTAGAGGAACCAACACTTGGGAAATCGAGTAATCAGCCAAACGGGAACCACAATGCACTTCGAGAATCACCAATAGAAAAAGAGTCTCTGATACCTCATCGATCGCGACTGCGATCCTCGGTGTACTCACCTAAAAACACCCTGCTAATCAACTTTTCTCTGTGCACTCTGTGCAACTTTCGAACACTCAACCCACGCAGGCTGTTTCGAAACTATCCTTTTAACTCTTGCGGAATCTCACAAACGGGAATTGGCACCATCTTGTGCTTATTGCGGTTGTGGTAGCCTTGATAAATCTCAAAGACTTCTTTTTTTCTGCCTTCCAGCGAATTCGGATCGCCTGAAAAATCCATGGCCCATTCCAATTCGGGGTAGGTGGCTCCTATTTGATCTTCATCGGTGCGGTCGTCTCCCCACAGACCGTCGGTGGGCGGTGCTTGCATGATTTCGTCTATCACACCCAATTCCTTTCCGAGGGCATAAACTTCGGTTTTGTTCAAGTCGGCGATCGGGCTGAGGTCTACTCCGCCATCGCCGTATTTGGTGTAAAACCCTACACCGAAATCTTCTACTTTGTTTCCCGTTCCGGCTACCAAGTAGTTATTCAATCCCGCGAAATAATAAAGCGTCGACATCCGAAAACGGGCTCGTGTATTGACCAAGCTGAATTCGTGCTTGTCCTTATTGCCGGAAGGCGGCAAGGCATGAACGAAATTGTCAAAAATCTCAGTGAGCTCGACCCAATGCGAAGAAACGTTTTTATGGTGCGTTTTGAGCTTGGCTATATGAGTAGCTGCTCGGGAGACTTGGTTGGCAGCTTGATGGATTGGCATTTCCACGCAAAGCGTGGGAAGACCTGTTAAAGCACATAGTGATGAAGTAACGGCAGAGTCGATTCCACCCGAAACGCCTACCACGAAGCCATTGGAATGGGCTTGGTCTGCATACGTTTTCAACCAATGAACAATGTGCTGAACAACTGCCTCTGTCTGCATAAAACCTTTTTATTCTTAACGAAGAGAAAGAGCTCTTGTTTAGAAGTAGACCCCGGCAGTGATCATGAATAAATTAGTGGAGGCTTTTACCCTTCTCTCGGTCTGGGGCTCACCATTATCACCGGGGATCAGTTCACCTATGCTATTTGTTTTTGGGAGCTTGTAATCGTCGCTAAAAACATTGTTCAAACCACTGTTATAAGCCGCGGTGAAATAGAGGTTAGTTGTACCTCCGATTTGCATCTCGAAACCTGCTTCAATACGAAGTCCAAAACGCACAAGAGAAGTTAGATCAGAGGCGTCTTCATCCTCTACCGTTAGATCTGCTGCAGTTGGGTTGTCAAGATTTACGTCAGTATAATCAAAAGTACTTTTGGTATTGAAAGCAGCATCAAACCCAACACGACCGAAGTAGCGAATGTATCCTATCTCATTGGTGCGAAGCATCATGGTAACAGGGATGTTTACATAATTGATCCGAAAGTCGGAGGTGCGTTCCGTTTTGAAATATTCGCCATTATCGTTTTCGGCAAAGTAATCATGGCGAAGAGTTCCCCCTGTATTTAATAAAAACAGACCTGTACTAAAGTAATAGTTGCTATTCTGTGCGATTCTGAAATCGGTATTCAAACCAAACGCAATGTTGAATCGAGTTCCGTCGGGCTGCACTGCACCTGCATCACCCGAAGTGCTGAACCATGATAGAAGTGGAGAAAAAGAAAGTCCCAACCTTACTTGTTGGTTGACCGGAGCCGTTTGAGGCATTGGAGCCGGAGTGGTTGTGGCCTGCGAAAACGCCAGCACAGAGCAGAAGGAAGCGAGAATAAATAGACCTATCTTTTTCATTATTTTTGCATTCTTTAATTCCCGCCAAAAGTAACTAATTTTTAAGATGAAGTGCATCCTCTCGGTCGCCCTCTATAGTCTGTTTTTCTTTCTCTTGTCCTGTTCAAGTGATCGCTTTAGCGTCGATACGTCTAAAGTAGATTACCAACCTGAATTTCTTCGACTCGACCGAGCTATTTTTGACGAGCAGAGCAAGCTGACTCAAGAAGAGCTCACGTCTTTGACGAGTCAGTACGGCTCTTTTTTAGAGGTGTATATGGTAGACATCATGCAGATGCCGCCCCCGGATAACCCGATGCTTCCTGAGTTTTTAAGTCGATTTACCGGCGATCTGACCTGGCAAAAACTTCAAGCATCCGTTGATCAAATTTATCCTGATCTTTCTGCTCAGGAAGAAGTTTTGGCGGAAGCCCTTCGGGCATATTCCATCCACTTTGGAAATAAAGACCTGCCTCAGTTGGTAGCCTATAATTCCGGATTTAATGTCGGGATATTTCCATCTTCAGAATGGCTCGGTGTCGGTTTGGAGTGGTATCTGAGCCCTGAGAATGAAGTGGTAAAACAATTGCCGCCCGATCTTTTCCCGCAATACAAACGCGACAAAATGAAGCCACAATACCTCGCGGTGAATGCCTTGAAGGGTTGGCTATTTTTCAAAAATCAAGATTTGACAGGAGAAGACATGCTGTCTTCGATGGTGTTTAACGGAAAGATGCTTTACATCACGCGAGCCTTGATGGAAGTGACCGATGCGGACTTATTGAATTATTCTCCTGCTCAGCTAGAGTGGGCCGAGGATTCAGAGTACGCCATTTGGACCTATTTACTGGAAAACGATTTAGTATTCTCCACCGACTTCCGTCAAATCAACAAGATGATGAACGACGGGCCTTTCACCCCCGGAATGCCGGCCGAATCTCCCGGAGGAGTGGGCAATTGGCTGGGACTCCAAATGGTGGAGGCTTATATGAATGAAAATGAGAACCTTACCTTGCAAGACTTGCTGGGGGCGGGCGACCGACAAATTTTAGAAACCTACAAACCGGGAAGATGAGCGACGAAATCAAAAAGAAGTCAAATATCAATATTCAAGTGGGGCTGGACGAAAATCACGTGCCGCTAAAAATGAAATGGCATGCCGACGATAGCAACGAAGGCGGCGACGTAAAAGCCATGATGCTCACCATGTGGGACGAGAAGGACGACAACACCATCCGTATTGACCTCTGGAACAAAGAGATGAATGTCTTTGATATGCAGCGGTTTTTCCACCAGTCCCTGCTCACCATGGCCGATACCTATTCAAGAGCTACGGGCCAAGAAGATATTGCCAAAGAGATCAGAACCTTTGCCACTGAATTTGCGGAGAAGACGAAGATTATGTCTTGATTAGTAGTCGGTAGCTAGTTGATCGATTTTGGTCGGTAGATCGGGGTTTTGTCCCCCGCTGGCGGGGGCGGCTTCATTGGAGCCTGCGGAAATGAAGACGGGGGTGGACATAAAAAACCGCCCCGAAATTTTTCGGCGCGGCTCAACCTTCTTTAAGGTAAGTAAATTACCGTTTGATCATCTTTTTGGTAAGCAATTCTGTATTGGCATAAAGCGAGTAATAATAGGTGCCGGGTGCAAATGCCGATGCATCCCAACGCTCGGTGTAGCGGCCTTCGGTCAGGGTTTGGTTTACCAATACTTCGAGCACTCTTCCTTGGCTATCGCTTATCTCCAAGCGTATTTGCGCAGGCTCATTAATGGTGAAGTTGATGGTCGTCACTTCATCAAAGGGATTGGGGAAGTTTTGCTCCAACTCAATGCCGCCCGTCTCTGTACTGCCTTTTTCGGTAGGGGTGGTACCGCAGCAGTTGTTCATCTTGCTTTGGGTAGATTGAAATGATGACATGACGGCCGTCATTTGGGTTTGCATTTCTTCGATTTGCGTGGCCTGTGCCGCCAGTTGTTCTGATAGCTCGGCCACTTGAGCTTCGAGGGCTTCGTTTTCCTGCACTTGTGCAGCCATTACGGCGTTTTGCTCTTGGAAGCCGGCTATTAGAATTGATATGAGGTCGTTGTACCTCACCGCCTTAAACTCGACCACTTCTGAGTCTGTATTACTTTCAGCATCGAAAGCAGGCGGAGTCGTAACGTCTTTTACTAATTCAGGAAGAACCTCTTCTAATTCCTGTGCGAGAATTCCGTACTCTACTCCTGAAGGCAAATAAATTCCATCAACATTTGCATACTCATATACTTTTGGCTGCAATTGACTCAAGATTTCAGTTGCATTAGCAATTGGCTCGATGTTCATTTTTAGATTTTCATCACTTTGCTGATAACCTTGTGATGCGAAAACTAAGCCTGAGAAATAACCAGCCCAATCATTATTGGCAGGATCGGCCGTTGATGGAGTAATTCGACCAAGTACACCTGCATTGAAATTGCCTCCACCTAAATCTTCATTCACATATGCCAACCCTTCAACACCAATATTGTTAAATCCTTCCCTGGCAAGTCCCGTAACGCCATAATGCACAATAGCTCCGTCAGTTGTATTCGAAAATCCCCTTACACCATATGCCCGTCCATCATCGAAAGCTATTGCGTTTCCCCTTACACCTACCGCTACTCGAACTCTGTTGGTATAAAAATCGCCTGCAACACCCAGTTCAAGAAAAGGTCCTTGACTATTTTCAATTGTACTAACTATACCTCTTTTTATATTTATGCTGGTTCCGCTAGGCACAATTTCTTCACAATCATTTAGGAATATGGCAGCCACATTCTCCGAGTTTTCAGAAAGTGTACCTCGTAGCTGCACATCAAGCCTGGCTTGGGGCTGTCCATAAGTTAGACCAATTCCACCAGTCATTGTACTGAAGTTTCCGAGACCAACATTACCATAAGGAGTTATACGCATGGTTTCCCTACCTTCTTCTGTTGAGCTTTCGGTTTGGATGAGATCAGTGGTAGGTGAGATAAACAAGAATCTAATATTATCAGGCCCTACAGTCGATCCGGGAATATTGCACCCCCATGCAATCACCGCATCAGTAATATCACTATTATTAGCAGTGCCCGGACTTTGAAGAATTCCCGTGTAGAAAATATCTTGCCCCGCACCATAAGTGGTTCCTACATTCATCCAATCTCTGCGAAGGCCGGGAGTAATATCATATCCCATTTGGATAATACTAAACGGCACTTGTTCAACAACGGGAAGTGTTGTGGTTTCGAATGTATTTCCATTTACTCCAAAGTACATTCTACTTGCATTTGGAAGCAATGGTGCACCACCGTAGCCACCCCATGTGGTGCTGGTCATGCGGATTCGATTTGTGTTGTTCTGCAGGAAGTCAAGATCAGTATTTCCGCTGTCATTCCAACCTAAAAAGGCATTATTAAAGGGTACATTCGAGTCAGTAGTTGACTGAGAAAAGGAAGAACAATTTAGGAGAAGGAATAATATGAAGAGGGATAATGGTTTATAGAAATTCATAATATGATAAGTTTAGTCGTGTAAACCTGGCCATCTCCAAGTTGACTGGTGATAAGATATATTCCACTCTTCCAGTCAGAGCAATCAATAATCACACTTGGTTCAGGAGTTTCATAAGCTTTGGATAAAACCGTTCTTCCACCAATGTTAAAGACTCTTATCTGTTTAAGCTTGGAACGCCCCGTCTGTAATACAAAGAATTCACTGGCAGGATTAGGGTAAACAGATACCAACTCTATTTCCAAAGAAGCTTTATTGCTAAGCAGACAGAAATCATTTTCGCCACTCAAACAGACTTGATCTATGTAAAGATATGCTGCGCACTTTCCGGAATCAGCAAGTTGAACCGTATCTGTATTTAAACCATCGTAAAAGTTACCAATGGCAAGCCAATTGTAATTTTGGTCTGCTACAAAAGAACCTTGTACATGAGTCCAGCCCATCGTATCCGCGTCACTAATATCCAGATCAATTTGTGGATTATTAGTAGGGAATACCGTGGGAGTAGGAGGATCAAAAATCACTGGGTCAACAAAAAAACTTACACCAAAGCGATTTGTCCTACAGCGCCAATCTGCAAAATCACCTGAATCGAACTCAGAAATATGAGCACTGAAAGAATAAGTATTTCCAATTTCTAAAGGTGTCAAAAGCTGACAAGCTGCAAATTCCCTGTAGTCAGGCTCGGTGTGAACATACGTTATCAGACCTGTGTAGGCTTGTCCGTCAAAGGCTGATTCAAAACCCAAATAATTCGATGGAATCCCTGCGATTCCTGTACCTGAATTGTTGCAAGCGTTAAAGTAATCACCAGTACCCGAAAAACTTATCCAATCGATTACCTGAGTATGAAGTTCTGTGGAGCTTGTGGGACAATCTTCATAGAGTTCAAAACTCTCATTGGGTATGAGATTTTGTCCAACTACACTATTGATTAATAATAAATTGAACACATAGACAAACAGAGTTTTACCGCAGCTTATTTCTATACCGGATTTGAACATTTGACAGAATGAAGGTTTACTATTATTAAAATACCCAACTGCGCATGGGCTAGCGCTTCCATTTTCAAACCACGCATAGAAAAAGCGTATAGCACGAGACTCCTTGAATCTGATGGTTTGATTGTTGTACTTTTGCTACTTCATATATACCTCCTTTCTAATTTGCGTTGGATTAGGTGTATTTGATCGACCCGGGGTCTCCACACCTCGGGCTTTTTTTATTTCTATTTGGGGTCGGGCATCATCTCGTTTTGGCTAGCTCTTTTCTGAATCTGTCGTCTAAAGTTTGCGAAAAGAAACGAGTAATAAAAGAAAACTCATTCGATAATTCTTTCAGGGGGGGGGGTAATTCCTTGATATTCAGTTGTAAAATTCCGCTATTATTTCTGTGTTAAGCCAAGGTTTATTCTCAACGAATAATTTGTTCGTTTTCTGAATACCATCAGGCGCACTTGCATCCAAATTAAATCTCGCGGCACCGGAGATCAGAACCTTCGCCACTGAATTTGCGGAGAAGACAAAGATTATGTCTTAGTCACCCAATCGCTCTTCCTTAAAAAGCTGATTGGTATCTGCGATAAACGACAAAATTTCTTCCCGCCCCAGGAACTTAGAGGATGAGGTAATAAATTGATTAGGAAGATCTTCCCAGTCTTGGAGCATGCGCTCATTGTAGGCCTCGACCTTTTTGGTCAGTCCTCCGGGCTTCATCTTGTCGCATTTGGTGAAAACCATCGCGAAGGGCACGCCGTGCTGACCGAGGTAGGCCATAAAATCCAAGTCGATGGGCTGAGGCTCGTGACGAATGTCCAGCAAAACAAACAAGCACATCAGGTTTTCCCGCTTCTTGATGTACGGGTAGATCAATCGCTGAAATTCATCGCGAATGGTGCGCGACACTTTGGCGTAGCCATAGCCTGGCAAATCGACTAGGTACCAAGCTTCATCGCTGCCCGGATAAGAAATCGTAAAGTGATTGATCAGACGAGTCTTTCCAGGTTTTCCAGAAGTCTTCGCTAGATTTTTTCTTCCCGTCAAAAGGTTAATCAATGACGACTTGCCCACGTTACTGCGCCCTACAAAAGCGTATTCGGGCATATCGCTTGGAGGTAGTTGAGTGGCAACGGTACTGCTCTTTAGAAATTCGGCCTTGACGTCAATCATGGGATGGTATCAAAATCTTTTAGGATTATCTGTTTGCAAACCACTTTAAAATAAACATTTGAAGAGGGCATAAAGATAAACTGAAATGTTTTAGTCCTGGTTTTCAAGCTTTTCTTATCACGCCATGCTTTGGAGAAAATTTATTGGGCTCGATGCCCGATAAATTTTCAGGGTCTTCCAGAGTGCAGCTCAGAGCAAATTATGCAGACGACCATAGGGAGCGAATAATTTGATCGAGCGAGTCGAAGGGTCACTTACATTTTCAAAAGTGACCGAAGACGCACCTTGGAAGACAAACGAATTTTGGTTCTTTTCTTCTACGGGAAAAGAACAATTCAGAACTTCTTGGCCAACCAGCCATCCAGAATTTCATTGAATTCATCAGGGTGCTCCATCATCGGGGCATGGCCGCATTTGTCAATCCAAAATAACTCTGAATCAGGAATTTTTTCGTGAAACTCCTCTGCCACGTCAGGTGGAGTGATGGTATCATCTTTTCCCCAAATCAAGCACACGGGCATGGTGTAATTCTTCAGGTCATTGCGCATGTTGTGACGGATGGCAGATTTGGCCATAGCCAAAACCTTGATCAACTTTGTTCGGTCTTGAACCAAGTCGAAAGTCACGTCTACCAATTCATCTGTTACCATTTCGGGATCGTAAAACGTCACCGCGATTTTCTTGCGGATGTAGTCCTTGTCTTCCCTTCTGGGAAAAGAGCCACCGAAGGCATTTTCATAGAGGCCGGAACTACCCGTCAAGATCATGGCTTTGATCAATTCGGGGCGCCTTTTGGTCAAAACCAAACCAACGTGACCACCGAGTGAGTTTCCCAAAAGTAATACGTCCTTCAGCCCCTTGAACTCCATAAATCCAATCACGAAATCTGCCAGACTTCCCACCCCGGTTTTAACCAAGGGTAGATCGTATAGTGGCATCATGGGGACGATGACCCGATGCGTCTTTTTGAAGTGAGAAATAACTCCGTTGAAATTGCTCAATGCACCGAACAATCCGTGCAAAACCAGTAGCGGCTGTCCTTCACCTTCGTCGATGAATTTGTACTTGCCTTCTTCTTTTATGTTTAATTCCATAACGCGTCTAAGCTCCCAAATATAGACTTTTTTGAATACGACTGCCCGAAAGCCATGCGTGGATGAAGTCAACAAAATCTTGTGAAAAGCTTTTGCCTTTCTTTAAGTCCGAGGGTCTTTTTATAGGGAAATTAACCTCTTCTGATCAACCCACCTCAATGGCCGTTTCCAAGGCTATTTTGTTAAACTTTTCAACATGGTGGTAAAAAATGGTAGATCGTGGGAAATTGTGGTAAACATTTTCTACTTTAGCTGTAATATAGCTACATCTCATGCTGAATCTACTCGGAGAATACGATTGCAAAATGGACGCGAAAGGGCGCTTAATGTTCCCTGCGCCATTGAAGCGACAGCTCGAAGATGTGCTGCATGAGGGGTTTGTGATCAATCGCGATCTCTTTGCAACTTGCCTCGTTCTTTACCCTGCTCAGCAATGGGCCGAGGTTTCGGGTCAGTTGGGGAAGCTCAATCGTTTCATTGAGAAGAACGTTCGATTTATCAGAAGATTTAATAATGGCGCTACGCCTGTGACTCTTGACGGGACAGGTCGTTTGTTGGTTCCGGGAGCGTTGGCCAAGTATGCCGATTTGACCAAAGAGGTTAAGCTGATGGGGAACGGTGATCGGATTGAAATATGGAGCAAGTCTCGTTACGATGAGATGTTGAACGAGGATATTGACATGGGCGCTCTCTCGGAAGAGGTGATGGGCGATCGTGATACCAAAGATGAGTAGTTCGGGCTACCACGAGCCCGTTCTTTTGCGGGAGAGCGTGGATGCGCTGATTGAAGATATGAATGGCGTCTATGTGGACGTCACCTTTGGCGGGGGAGGACATTCCCGCGAAGTTCTTTCAAGGTTAGGGGATAAAGGCAAATTGATCGCGTTTGATCGCGATGAAGATGCGCAAAGCAATGTGATTAATGATCCGAGATTCACTCTGGTGCCCTCGGATTTTCGCTTTATGCAAAATCACCTCCGCTTCGCTGGATACAGAAAGGTGGACGGCATCCTGGCAGATTTGGGTGTTTCATCTCATCAGTTTGATGTGCCCGAGCGTGGTTTTTCCATTCGCACGGAAGGGAAGCTCGATATGCGGATGGGCAAGACTACGGAGTTGACGGCCGCCAAGGTGGTCAACAAGTACGACGAAGCCGAGCTGATGCGGGTGCTGAAGAATTATGGTGAGTTGTCCAACGCTCGGCAATTGGCTTCGATTATTGTGGCGAGGCGCAACGAGCGAAAATTTGAAACCACCGAGGATTTGGTGCAAGCCATCGAAAAGGTTTTTCCGCCCCAAAAGCGGATGCAGAATTTGGCGAAGGTTTTTCAAGGCATTCGCATTGAGGTGAACGATGAGATGGGTTCGCTTGAAGCACTGCTCAAGCAGTCGGTAGAAGTGCTGAAGCCAAAAGGAAATTTGGTGGTGATTTCATACCACAGCTTGGAAGACCGCCCGGTGAAGCGATTTATGCGAGCCGGAGATTTGGATGGAGAAGTGAAAAAAGACTTTTTCGGAAATCCGGAAAGACCTTTTACGCCGCAACCTGGAAAACCCATTACCCCTTCGAAAGAAGAGATTGAAAAAAATAGCAGAGCACGAAGTGCAAAACTGAGAGTAGCAAAACGAAATGAGTAAAGCAGGAGAAACCAAAAAAGCAAAAAAGCGCGGCCTCGCTAAGGGGTTGAGTTCCCTGCTGAGCGGTAATTTCCTGACGCGCAGTTTGGTTCAAGCCAACATGCCTTTTATTTTCTTCCTGGTTGTGATGATGATTTGCTACATCGGGTACGGCTACTTTGCTGAAAAAAATGCCAAAGATTTGGTGCAAGCCGAAACTCAATTGAGAGAGGTGAAGGCTGCCAATCTTTCGATTAATGCCAGACTGGAAAAATTGAAACAGCAATCGCAGGTGGCTAGATCCATCAGCGACCTAGGACTTAAAGAGTCCACCGATCCGCCTAAGGTTATTCGCATTCCCAAATCAGAAGAAGAGTAAGAGATGGCGGAACGTAAAAATATAATCAACAAGGCATATTTGGTTTTCCTTGGCATCTGCCTCTTTTCCCTTTTCGTGCTGGGAAAGATCATCATGATCCAATTTATGGAGGGCGAAAAGTGGGAAGCGAAAGTGGAAAAACTAACCACTGATCTTCGTGAGATTACTCCCGTGCGTGGAAACCTCTACACTGCTGACGGCAATATGCTGGCTACCTCCGTGCCCATCTATGAGATCCGAATGGACATGAAGTGCGAAGGCTTTGATGAAGAAGCTTTCGCTCAGGAAATTGATTCTCTTTCCTACAGATTAAGCGAGCTCTTTGAAAATAAAACAGCGGCTGAGTACAAGCGCGACCTCCTTGCTGCGAGGAAAGATGGGAATCGCTATTACCGAGTAAAAGGTAAAGTAGAGCATGACCAATTACTCGAAGCTGAAAATTTCCCCTTTTTCAGAAGAGGTCGTTTTAAAAGTGGAGTTATTTATGAAAAGAAAACAGTGCGTAAGCATCCCTTCGGGAGCCTCGCAGCACGGACCGTGGGGTACGAGCGTGACGGTGTTCGGCCGGTAGGGCTCGAAGGTGCTTATGATGTGGAGCTTCGCGGAGTGCCGGGAAGTCGCTATGAAAAACGATTGGCCGGAGGCACATGGATGCCTATTGACAATACCAATGAAGTGGAGCCGCAAGACGGTTACGATGTGTATACCACAATCGATATAAATATTCAAGACGTTGCTGAGAGTGCTTTGCGAAAGCAACTGAGGAAACACAGGGCACGCCATGGCTGCGCTGTCTTAATGGAAGTTAAAACCGGGCGGATCAAGGCCATTGCGAATTTGACATTGAGCAAGGATAGTACCTATAGAGAAGTATACAATTACGCCGTTGGTGAAGCTACAGAGCCGGGATCAACTTTTAAGTTGCCTGCCTTAATGGCTGCCCTGGAAGACGGGTTGTTGGAATTAACTGATACGGTGGATACCAAGAGAGGAAAGCATCAGTTCTACGACCGAACTATGAAGGATAGTAATGATAAGGGCTTCGGTAAGATAGATGTGGTGACGGCTTTCCAAAAATCATCCAACGTCGGCATTTCTCGTTTGATCTTCGACCGATACAAAGACAATCCGAGAGAATTTGTGGATCGACTTTACAAGATGGGTTTAGGCCGACCGATTGGAGTTGAAATTACAGGAGAGGGAGAACCTAAAATCAAGGATCCGTCTGATCCATCTTGGTCGGGAACCACACTTCCGTGGATGAGCATCGGGTATGAAACGCTGATGACCCCGCTGCAGATTTTGACATTCTATAATGCTGTTGCCAATGATGGCAAAATGGTGAAGCCTGCTTTTGTAAAAGAATTGAGAAGAAATGGCAAGGTGCTCAAGACTTTTGATCCTGTCGTAATTAATTCGGCCATCGCATCGCACGAGACTTTAACAGAGGCTCGACGCATGTTGGAGACGGTGGTAAGCGCTGAGGGGACTGCGTCCAATTTGAGATTTGGTGCGTATTCCATTGCCGGTAAAACGGGAACAGCTCAAATTGCCAATGCTCAATATGGCTACAAATACAAAGAAGCAGTGAGCTACCAGGCGTCTTTTGTGGGGTACTTTCCTGCCGATGAGCCTGAGTATACGTGTATCGTTGTGGTAAATGGCCCCTCCAATAATGTGTACTACGGAAATCAAGTTGCAGGCCCTGTTTTTAAAGAGATTGCTGATAAAGTCTTTGCCGGAAGGCTCGACCTCCATGACTTGGATGAGCAAGAGCCCGCCCTGACGACGGTAAAAATACCCGTTTCCAAGAGCGGTCAAAAAGAAGATTTGGATTTCATCTTTAATGAGTTTCACGTGCCCGTGAATGATGAGGCAAACGGGTATGCCTGGGTAACTACTCATACGGGTGCTGACACGGTTACCGTAGAACGTAGAACCATCCCTGAAGACCGTGTGCCCAATGTAGTAGGAATGGGACTGCGCGATGGTCTTTTCCTGTTGGAAAAAGCTGGACTCGACGTAAAGGTGAAAGGCAAAGGAATGATTTCGAAACAGAGTATTCCTCCCGGAACCAATCTCAGCAGATACGAATCCATAGAAATTGAATTGTCCTGATATGAAGTTGCTGAAAGACATATTGTATCAGTCGCGAATCAAGCACGTTAAAGGCACAACCAACGTGGCGGTGGAAGCCGTGGTGTTTGATTCTCGGAAGGTTGTGGGTTTCTCGCTCTTCGTAGCTGTGAGAGGCGATCAGGCCGATGGCCATCTATTTATCGATAAGGCTATTGAGCTGGGAGCTGTGGCCATCGTTTGTGAAGAACTCCCCGAAGAATTACGTGAAGAGATCACTTACGTTCAGGTAGAGAATAGCCGAGAAGCATTGGGGCACTTGGCCGCCAATTTCTTTGACAATCCTTCCGGTGAATTGAAGCTGGTTGGTATTACCGGAACCAACGGTAAGACGACCACGGCCACTATGCTTTATCGTCTTTTCAAGCTTTTGGGCAAGAAAGTGGGTTTGATATCGACAGTCGAAAATCGAATCCAAAACGAGGTGATCGGTGCGACTCATACCACGCCCGACCCTGTTCAGCTCAATGAGCTTCTGCGAAGAATGGTAGATGCCAAATGCGGTTACTGCTTTATGGAAGTGAGCTCTCACGCTTTGCATCAGCACCGTGTGGCAGGAATTGAATTTGCTGGTGGAGTCTTCACGAATATTTCGCGAGACCATTTGGATTACCACAAGACTTTCGACGAATACATTGCCGCAAAAAAGCTGCTCTTTGATATGCTTCCTTCCCCTGCCTTCGCTTTGGTCAATCTCGACGATCGTCAGGGAGAAATCATGCTGCAAAACTGCAAAGCAGGAGATCAAAAAACCTATGCTTTGAAGGCAATGGCCGATTTTAAGGCCAAGGTCATTGAAAATCTCTTTTCAGGCTTACACGTCAATTTGGATGGCATGGATCTGTACTCCAAATTGGTAGGTCGATTCAATGCGTACAATATTCTTTGTGTGTATGGCGCAGCTCGTTTGCTCGGAGAAGACAAGATGGACGTTCTTACGGCATTGAGCAATATCAATCCGGTGGCCGGTCGATTTGAATTGATTAAAAGCACCGAAGGCGTGAGTGCCATAGTAGATTATGCCCATACGCCTGATGCCTTGGAGAATATACTTGCAACGGTCACTGAGATTCGTACCCACAATGAGCAAGTCATCACAGTGGTTGGCTGCGGTGGAAATCGTGACAAGGGAAAGCGGCCTGAGATGGCCTCCATCGCTTGCAAATACAGTGACCGCGTTATCCTTACTTCTGACAATCCGCGAGATGAGGATCCACAAAGCATTGTAAATGATATGAAGGTCGGAGTAGATCCGGTTGATTTCAAAAAGACCAATACCATTCTTGATCGAGCTGAAGCCATTCGTATGGCTTGCGGACTCGCTCAAGCAAACGATATAGTTCTCATTGCCGGAAAAGGCCATGAGAAGTACCAGGAAATTAAAGGTGAGAGGTTTCCATTTGATGATCTCGCCACTGTTATGGAATCCTTTAAAGAGTTGAAGAGCTAATGCTATACTACCTTTTCGAATATTTGGATGAAGCATATGGCCTCCCGGGAGCAGGTGTATTTCAATTCATCTCCTTCAGGGCGGCCATGGCCGTCATCACCTCTTTGATTATTTCTTTGGTGTTCGGGAAGTCGCTTATTTCCATGCTGCACCGAAAACAGGTGGGAGAAACCGTGCGCGACTTGGGATTGAAAGGTCAGATAGAGAAACAAGGGACCCCGACAATGGGCGGACTTATCATCATTGCTGCAATTCTTATTCCGACACTTCTCTTTTGCGAATTGGATAATATTTACGTGATCATCATGATCATTACCACCGTCATTCTTGGTGGTATCGGATTTTTGGACGACTACATCAAAGTATTCAAGAAGAATAAAAAAGGTCTTGCGGGTAAGTTTAAAGTAGTTGGTCAAGTAGCCGTAGGTATTTTGGTTGGAGCCGTTCTGTTTTTCAATCAGGATGTGGTAAGCAAGCGAAAAGTCTACTTTCAGAGCGAACAAACTGGAGAAATCACATCTGAATGGTTTCAGGAAAAATCGGTAAAGACGACGATTCCATTTATCAAGAACAATGAATTTGATTATGCTTGGCTTCTCGGCTTTTTCGGAAAAGAAAAGGCACAAGATTGGGCGTGGTTGATTTTTATTCCGCTTGTGATTTTTGTGGTGACTGCGGTTTCAAATGGTGCTAATATTACAGATGGGTTGGATGGTTTGGCTACGGGCACATCTGCTATTATTGGCGTTGTACTGGCCATATTTGCCTTCGTTTCGGGGAACTTGGTTTTCTCCGACTACCTCAATATTATGTTCATTCCCGAGTCAGGTGAACTGACTGTATTCATCTCGGCATTTGTGGGAGCGTGCATTGGTTTCCTTTGGTACAACTCATTTCCGGCTCAAGTTTTTATGGGTGATACGGGAAGTTTGGCCTTGGGAGGAATCATCGCTGTTTTTGCGATTTCCATCAGAAAAGAACTGCTCATTCCGCTCTTCTGCGGAGTGTTTCTTATTGAGAATATTTCAGTGATGCTGCAAGTCAGCTACTTCAAGTACACCAAAAAGAAGTACGGAGAAGGAAAGAGGATTTTCCTCATGGCGCCCTTGCATCATCATTACCAAAAAGTGGGATACCACGAATCTAAGATCGTGTCGCGGTTTTGGATTATTGGAATTATCCTGGCGGTATTGTCTATCGTAACGCTTAAGCTCAGGTGAAAAAGCTATTGGTGCTTGGAGCAGGGGAGAGTGGTGTGGGCGCGGCTTTGCTCGGAAAGAAATTGGGATACTATGTCTTGGTTTCTGATTCGGGAAAAGTAGCGGACAAATACCAAAACGTTCTTAACAAGTCGGGAATTAAATGGGAAGAAGGAGGCCACAGCGCTGAGTTTCTTGCAGGGGCAGAAATCGTGGTGAAGAGCCCGGGAATACCGAGCGATATTGCTTTAATCAAGAATCTGAAGGAGACAAGTGCTGAAGTGATTTCTGAGATTGAGTTTGGCGCACGAAATTCCGATGCGAAAATCATCGCAATTACGGGTACCAACGGCAAGACTACTACCACTCTGCTCACCTACCACATTCTGCAAAAAGCAGGGTTGGACGTGGGAATGGCGGGTAATGTAGGAAATAGCTTTTGTGCAGAATTGGCGGAAGGAGATCGCGAATATTTTGTATTGGAAGTGAGTAGTTTCCAGTTGGATGATGCTTACGATTTCAAGCCGTACATCTCAGTGATCACGAACATTACCCCTGATCACCTCGATCGCTATGGCTATGAAATGAGTCGATACGTGGATGCGAAGTTCAGGATCACCCAAGCTCAAGATGAAATCGATCACTTTATCTATTCGGCAGATGATGAAATCCTAATCGCCGAAATAGAAAAACGAATGCTCAAGCCAAATTTACACCCCATTTCCATTACCCGATCCGTTGAAAACGGAGCTGAATTATTGAATGAAAAACTGATTATAAATATCACTGATAAACCATTTGAAATGTCCATACACGACTTAGCCCTTTTGGGTAAACACAATGCAAAGAACTCCATGGCCGCAGGAGTTGCCGCTCGTATCCTCGAGATACGAAAAGAGGTGGTTCGAGAGAGCCTTGCCGATTTCCAGAATGTGGAGCATCGACTCGAGTTCGTTGCTACCATTCACGGAATCCAATTTATCAACGACTCAAAAGCCACCAACGTCAACTCCACTTGGTATGCCCTCGAAAGCATGCGAGAGCCGACTGTTTGGATTGTAGGTGGAGTAGATAAGGGCAATGATTACTCCATGCTATTTGACTTGGTAAAGGAGAAAGTAAAAGCCATTATTTGCTTGGGCAAAGACAACAAGAAACTACTCGAAGCATTTAGCGATAAGGTAGACCAAATCGCTGAAGCTTCTTCTGCAAGGGAAGCTGTGGGACTTGGCTATCAATTTGCCGAAAAAGGAGACACGGTGCTACTCTCTCCTTGCTGTGCGAGCTTTGACCTATTCGACAATTACGAAGATCGGGGTCAGCAGTTCAAGCACTCGGTGAAAATGCTCTGATAAACCTAACACACCTTAAACTATGGATCCTAAAAAGACATCAAAAGACCTCTCGGAGAATCCATTGATTCGATCGCGAATGAAGGCACTCCAAACGGAGAGACCCTTTTCGCTTGAGCCTGCCGGAATGATCAAAGGAGTGACTTTCGTCAATGATTCAGCAGCTACCACTGTCATGGCGGTTATTGAATCATTAAGTCATTTTGAGGAACCCGTAGTGTGGATTACCGAAGCAAATGATCCCGGGTTTGAATTCGAAGACTATGTCGAGATCCTGCGGGATAAAGTGAAAGCCGTTGTCGTGTACGGCGAACTTACTGCAGCATGGCACGAGGCGCTTTGGGACTACTTGGGCTTTTTCGTCAAAGCGGATACTTGGGATGAGACCATTGATTTGAGTTTGGAAATAGCCAAGGCCAATGATTCGGTGATCTTCTCGCCAGGATGCCGTGCTTCTGAGCCCTTTTCAAATTTTCAGGAAAGAGGAGCTTATTTCAATCAGCTGCTCAAGATTAAATCCAACGCAAAAGGATAGGAGATGGGAGAGGGCAAGTCATATACGATTCATAAGGGAAAGAAAAGTCAGTTGAAGACCTCTATGACAGCGCTCGAAAGAATGCGTCAAAACTTAGAGGGGACGGCCTACAGAATGGATTCGGTTGGGCTGATAGATGATATTCAGTTTCTCAATGACAGTCGTGCGGTTGACCTGCTTTCTACAAGAGACAGTTTTAAGTGCTTGAAGTCGCCTGCTGTTTGGCTTACTACCACTACGCCTCATGAGCGCGATTTTGCATTGATTGAGAGATACATCCGAAAGAAAATCAAGGCCATTGTCGTGTATGGGACTGAGGCGATCGACATGCGGTCGCAATTGGAAAAAATGGTCGATGTATTCTTAACTGTTGCAGACTTGAAAGAAGCGGTAAACGCTAGTTACGACCTCGCCGAACCAAACGATGTGGTGATATACTCACCTAGTTGTGTCGTTACAGACGGCTACCTCAATTTTGTAGATCGTGGCCAAGCTTATGAGAAATACGTGAAAGAATTAGGAAGCAGTGAATAAAATCTGGACGACATATCTTAAAGGAGATCGGGTTATTTGGATGGTCTGCCTCATACTTGGAATGGTATCGCTCCTAGCTGTATATTCCAGTATTTCGTCCTTAGCATACAAGTACACCCAGGGCAATACGCTCTACTATCTCTTCAAGCATGGTATTATGCTCGCTTCGGGCTTCTTTATCATGGTCCTCATTCACAAAGTAAATTACCGGTACTTCTCCCGCTTGTCGCAAATAGCGGTTTGGGTGGCTGCCGTTCTTCTTTTGCTAACGCTATTGCTCGGTGTAAACATCAACGATGCCAGCCGCTGGCTGAAGATTCCCATTATAAATCAAAACTTTCAAACCTCAGATTTTGCCAAGATCGCACTTGTAGCCTACGTGTCTCGAATGCTGGTCGTTAATCGGAACAATCTACACAGCTTTAAAGATGGACTTCTCCCTATTCTTGTTCCGATTGGCTTAATTTGTGGTTTAATCTTGCCTGCCAATTTCTCGACGGCAGCCCTTTTATTCTTCGTTTGTTTTACCCTTCTTTTCGTAGGAGGAATTCCCTTCAAGCACCTTTTGGCGGTGGTGGGAATTGCGGCAGCGGGTTTTGTCTTGTTACTCAGTCTTTCATCTGTGGCTCCCGATCTACTTCCGCGAGTGGAGACATGGAAAACCAGGCTAATGAGCTTCGAGTCGGGAGATAGCGAGGCCAATTATCAAGTCGAACATGCCATGATGGCCATCCACTCGGGAGGGCTTTTGCCGGCAGGGCCAGGCTCCGGCGATTCCCGGAATTATTTACCTCACCCATATTCCGATATGATCTACGCCTTCATCATCGAAGAGTATGGTGCCATCATCGGAGGTTTTGGAATGCTTCTGCTCTACCTGATATTCCTCTACCGAAGTATCAAGGTGAGTAATGCCTGTGAGCGTGATTTCGGTACCCTGCTAGTCATTGGACTGAGTTTCCTATTGGCCTTTCAGGCTTTCATCAATATGGGCGTGGCGGTGAGCATATTGCCCGTTACAGGTCAGCCCCTGCCTTTGGTTAGTATGGGTGGAACTTCTATTTGGTTCACATGTCTTGCCGTCGGGATGATCTTGAGCGTAAGCCGTACAAACATTGAAGGAGAGACCGTTAAAGGAAAGAAACGAGTTAAAAGAAAGAGCTATGCAGTCGCCTAGGGTCATCATAAGCGGAGGAGGTACGGGAGGACATGTCTTCCCCGCCATCGCTATTGCCGATGCGATCAAGGCATTGCGCCCCGATGCAAAGTTTCTCTTTGTGGGAGCAAATGGCCGTATGGAGATGGAGCGAGTGCCTAAAGCAGGATATGAAATTAGGGGTCTCGAGATCAGTGGTTTTCAGCGTAGCCTTTCGGCAAAGAATCTGAGCTTCCCGATCAAGGTGTTAAAAAGCTTGAGGGATTCTCGAAAAATTATCAAGGAGTTCAAGCCCGATGTGGCTGTAGGTGTTGGAGGCTATGCTTCCGGTCCTTTATTGCAAGTGGCAAGCCGGAAGAAGATCCCTGCTTTGATTCAGGAGCAGAATTCCTTTCCGGGAATTACCAATCGCCTTTTGGCAAAAAAGGTGAATAAAATATGTGTCTCCTATGACGGAATGGAGAAGTGGTTTCCACAGGCGAAAATGATCATGACGGGCAATCCCATTCGGAGCGCTGTTGTGGATATCGAAGGGAAGAAAGAAGCCGGATTGAAAGCATTTGGCCTCGATTCTGAAAAGCCAACCTTATTAATCGTTGGAGGGAGCCTTGGGGCCAGAACGATCAATGAAAGCATTGCCGGAGTGTTGGAGGAGATTGCCCAATCGAACTACCAAGTTATTTGGCAAACGGGAAAACTCTATATCGACAAAGCTGAAGCTCTGGTAAAAGAAAAAGGAGCTACGAATGTACATGTAACGGCCTTTATCGAAGAGATGGATTTGGCCTATGCCGCCGCCGATCTGATTGTATCGCGTGCAGGGGCCATGGCGCTTTCAGAGCTTTGCTTGATTGGCAAGCCTTCGGTGTTGGTGCCTTCGCCAAATGTAGCAGAGGATCATCAAACAAAGAATGCATTAGCGCTAGTTAAGAATGAGGCGGCGATGATGGTGAGCGATGCAAACGCCCGAGGAGATATGTGGCCAACGGTGAGTCAGCTACTACTGAATACAGAAGCTCGAGCGTTGCTGGCCAAGAACGCTAAGGACATGGGAAAGCCGCATGCGGCAAAAAAGATTGCAGAAGAAGTATTAAAACTGATAGAAAAGAATTGAATTTAAACGGCTTACATAAGGTCTATTTTTTTGGAATCGGGGGCATCGGCATGAGTGCTATCGCTCGGTATTTCAATCAAATGGGATTGGATGTTGCCGGTTATGACCGAACGTCCTCACCGCTCATCAGTGAGTTGGAAAAAGAGGGAATTGAAGTGAATTTTAACGCATCGCCCGAGGCGGTTCCTTCTAGATTCATAGACTCACCACTTGACCGGGTGTTGTTTATTTACACCCCAGCCATACCAGCGAGACATGAGGGATTGGGTTTTTGTAAGAGCCGCGGATTTAACGTAATCAAGCGCTCTCAAGCCTTGGAGGCGATCGTTGCCGAAAAAGACACGTATGCCGTGGCCGGGACACATGGAAAAACGACTACTTCTTCCATGGTCGCTCACCTTCTTAATCAAGGAAATCACAACGCGACGGCCTTTCTGGGAGGCATAGCCACAAACTTCAAATCGAATTTAGTGGTAGCCAAAGACTCTACTAGGACCATAGTGGAAGCTGATGAATACGATCGTTCATTTTTGAGACTGAGACCTTCTGTAGCAGCTATTACTTCCGTCGATGCGGATCATTTGGACATTTATGGAAATGCCGAAAGTCTGCGTTCAAGTTTTGAGCAATTCGCTCAACTCGTGCCGAAAGATGGATTACTCCTCCTTTGTGAGGGAATCGAAATGAATGTGGAAGCACCCGTTTGGTCCTACGCAGTAGAAAGTGAGACTGCCGACCTTACCACCAAGAACTTACGGGTGGAAGATGGAGCATACTGTTTTGAAGTGTGGCTCAAAGGAGAGAAGCTGGGAGAAATCGTGATGCATTATCCGGGAAGGCACAATGCTGAAAATGCACTGGCCGCCATCGGTATGGCATTACATGCCGGAGTAGACTGGAACGAAATTGCCGAAGGGCTTAAAACCTTTTTGGGCGTAAAGCGACGCTTTGAATACCAAATAAGGCGAGAAAATCGCGTATACATTGATGACTACGCGCATCATCCTACTGAGATCACGGCTTGTGTGAATTCTGCTAAGGAATTGTATCCCGAAAAGAGAATAACAGGAGTCTTCCAGCCTCACCTATATAGCCGCACACGCGACTTTGCTGATGAATTTGCCGAGAGTCTTTCTGAGTTGAATGACCTTTTGCTGATGGATATTTATCCCGCTCGAGAAGAACCCATTGAAGGAGTAGACTCACAAATGCTGCTGAATAAAGTACGCTTGGTGAATAAAAAGTTGGTAGACCGCGAAAACCTAGTGGAAGAAGTTCTGAGATTGAGCCCTGAAATACTCCTCACTATGGGTGCAGGAGATATAGACCGAATGATCGAACCTTTAAAAAACGCTCTCGATGAAAAAGACGAATAGAGCTTTACGTTGGTTGGGCTACTGCATTGCCATATGCGGTACCATTGGCATGCTTGGCTTTATAGAAAGTTCCAAGTCAGGCTCGGTATGCGAAGGAATAGAGGTAGATTTTATTCGAAATGCAGCGGAGCCTTTGATAACGGAAGACTTCGTTCGTCAAACGCTTTTGGATGTCTCCGATCAAATTGTCGGTCAAAATCTTCGTCAGGTCAATTTTGATCGATTGGAAGATGCGCTCAGCGAGATTCCCTATTTGAATCATGCCGTGGTTTATACCACCATCGATAATCATCTAAAAGTTCAGGTGACGGAACGCACACCCATCGTACGCCTTATCGACGAAAATGGCACTTCGGCTTTGATTGATGCAAATGGTTACTTGATGCCTCTTTCCGAAGTTTCTCCCTTGCGATTGCCTGTGATAACAGGAAGTTTTCATTTGGAGAAAACCATGGTGGAAAGTAATCTGCATACTTCTGATTCGTTGGTAGAACCCAGGTTGGCTGAATCGTACGTAATGGGAACTCTGATTTATGGAGATAGCCTTTGGAGGGCGCAGTTTCAGCATCTTTCATTTGAAAGCAACGGAGATTTGATTGCTTTTCCCCAGGTGGGCAATCACACGATAATATTCGGTTCAGACCGTCTCGAAGAGAAGCTCGAAGTCCTTCGCATTTTTTATCGAGAAGGAATGAGCCAAGAAGCCTGGAATAAATACAAGTCAATAAACCTGAAATACAAGGATCAAATTGTTTGCACCAAAAAATACCCCTATGGAGGAACCTGAAATCATCGTCGGACTAGACATTGGGACTACTAAAATCGCCTGCATCGTGGGCCGAATCAACGAGTTCGGCAAGGTGGAGATCATCGCTTTGGGTAAGTCTGAATCACTCGGTGTAAGAAGCGGAGTGGTAAGTAATATTAACCGAACGGTAGAATCCATTCAGCGTGCCGTAGATATGGCCGTTGAGCAGACCGGAGAAGAGGTTGGAGAAGTAATCGTCGGCATAGCCGGACAGCATATTCGCAGTCTACAGCATCGTGGAATCTTAACCCGAAAGGCCAAAGATTCGGATGAGGAAATCTCACAAATCGATATCGACAATCTTGTAGAAGACATGCACCAGCTGGTAATGAACCCCGGTGAAGAGATTATCCACGTGCTCCCGCAGGAATACATCGTAGATAATGAGCAGGGTATCAAAGACCCCATCGGGATGGCGGGAATTAGGCTAGAGGCCAATTTCCACATCATTACCGGTAAGGTGAATGCCGTGAAAAACATTTACAAAAGCGTGAGCAAGGCCGATCTCGAAGTAGGCGACTTGGTGTTGGAGCCATTGGCTTCTGCTGAATCGGTGCTTAGCCTCGAAGAGAAAGAAGCAGGAGTAGTATTGGTAGACATCGGAGGTGGTACTACTGACATTGCGATTTTTCAAGATGGAATCATTCGCCACACGGCTGTAATTCCTTTCGGTGGAAACATCATTACCGATGATATCGCTTCCGGTTGCAGCATTTTAAGAAAGCATGCCGAGCAGCTCAAAGTTAAGTTTGGTTCGGCCCTCAGCTCAGAGAGCATGGAGAATCAGATTGTATGTATTCCCGGATTCAGCGGACGCGAGCCCAAAGAAATCTCTATCCGCAACTTGGCGAATATCATCCAAGCGCGGACCGAGGAGATTGTCGAACAGATCGTTTACGAAATAAAAAGTTCGGGCTACGAAAAACGACTTATTGCCGGTATTGTGCTCACAGGTGGTGGATCTCAACTCAAGCACTTGCCACAATTGGTGGAGTACCTCACCGGTTTGGAAACCAGAATGGGATATCCCACGGAACACCTTGGAAAAGATAACAAAGCTGACCTTTCAAGTCCGATGTACGCAACGGGTATTGGTCTTGTATTGAAAGGCTACCACTTGCTGCAAAAGAACAAGAAAAGAACCGCTGGAAAGCGCTCTCCGATTCGCTTGGGCGGCAAAGATAAAATGAACTTATTCGATAAAATCCTCTCTAAAGGACAGGCTTTTTTTGACGACGACGATATTTAAAAAACCAACTCTAAAACTCTCTTATTTATGGAATTCGATATGCCAAAAAACCAATCCTCTATCATCAAAGTCATTGGTGTAGGAGGAGGCGGTAGCAACGCGGTAAACCACATGTACGAGGCGGGAATCAAAGGGGTCGACTTCATCGTCTGCAACACCGACTCTCAAGCGCTCGACATCAGCCCTGTGCCCATCAAAGTTCAACTTGGCCAAAGCCTGACTGAAGGTCGTGGTGCAGGATCTATTCCCGACGTGGGGCGAAATGCTGCCATCGAGAATTTGGATGATATACAGGAAATTCTCTCTCACAATACTCATATGGTATTTGTAACTGCCGGAATGGGTGGTGGAACGGGTACGGGAGCTGCTCCCGTTATTGCCAAAGCAGCAAAAGACCTCGGTATCCTTACTGTTGGAATCGTGACTATTCCCTTCACCTTTGAAGGCAAGAAGAGAATGCTTCAAGCGGAAGAAGGTTTGCGTGAAATGCGGGCCTCTGTGGATACTCTGCTAGTGATTACCAACGATAAGCTCCGTGAGATCTATGGAAACCTCTCGCTTAAAAATGCTTTCTCTCAAGCGGATGGAGTCCTCTCTGTAGCTGCTAAGGGAATCGCCGAGATCATTTCGGTAACGGGAGCGATCAATGTGGACATGAACGATGTAAATACTGTGATGAAAGACAGTGGGGTAGCCATCATGGGACAGGGAACTGCTCGAGAGGAAAATCGTGCGCTCAAGGCCGCCAAAGAGGCTTTGGAGTCGCCACTACTCAATGATAACAATATTGAAGGAGCTAAATACATCCTTCTCAATATCACTTATGGTGAGAATGAGATAATGATGGACGAGATCTCTGATATTACGGATTATATCCAGCAAGCTGCAGGCTCAACGGCCGATGTAATCTGGGGGCACGGAAATGACGATAGCCTTGCTGAAGATGAGGTGAGTGTAACGATTATTGCTACCGGATTTAAGATTACGCCTGACACCGGCTTCGAGATGGACGAACCTGTTCGCCATATTTTGACGACGGATGAGAAAAAGGATACCCCTGTGGCCAAACAAATGGATGATCCTATGGGATCTTCTGACGATGTGGAGCCCTACTTAAAAGAGGTAAAAACTTCTGAATCGGAACCGATGATGGAAGAAAAGCCTGCGGAAGAAGTTCAGAAATTTAATCTTTTCGAAGATGAGCCAATTGAGGAGTCTCAGAACGAAGAGAAGGAGGTAGAAGAGACTCCAACTGTTGAAAGCGTTGAAGAACCACAGGAAGAAAAGAAGTACTACACACTGGACGAATCAACAAACGAAGAAGAGGAGGAAAATCTCGGAAACAGGGTAAATGCCGAAGTGGTAAATCAAGTCAATAGGGAGCGTCTTCGAAACTTGCGCGAGATGGCCGATCGTTTGAAAACTCCTGAAGGATTGACTCAATTGGAGAAAGAACCGGCATACAAGCGCCGAAACGTTCGGTTGGACAATATTCCGCACAGTAGCGACTCCGAAGTGTCAAAGTACACGTTGGCTCCTGAAGAGGATGAAGATGGAAACAAGCGTTCCGGTTTACGACCCAATAATCCTTTTCTCCACGACAATGTAGATTGATACCTTTGCAGGAAAATCAAGAGAATGTCATTAGCAGATAAAATAAACGATGGCCTGAAGACGGCCATGAAGAATAAGGACAAGGATAAGTTGGCGGTTTTGCGCGCGGTAAAGTCTGAATTGCTTCTTCATGCCACGAAAGGTGGCGATGGAAGTATCACCGAAGCAGAGGAGATGAGAATCCTCACGAAGCTGCACAAGCAAAGAAAAGAAGCGGGTGCGCTTTATAACGAGCAAGGCAGAGAAGACCTGGCAAAAGAAGAAGAGTTTCAAGCAACGGTGATCGAGGAGTTTCTACCCGCGCAGTTATCCGAAACTGAAATCGAAGCCAAAGTCGCTCAGATCATAGCCGATACGGGTGCTGAAGGAATGAAGGATATGGGAAAGGTAATGGGTCAAGCCAATGCTGCCATGGCTGGAAAAGCCGATGGAAGCCTCGTTGCTAAAATCGTTAAAGTCAAATTGGGTTCTTAGAGCCTTTAAGAGTTGGAAAAGAAAAAGGGGTGTTGAGCCCCTTTTTTTGTGTTTGAATTTTTTAGTGAGTCTCACCTTTTGGTCACCTCAAAGAAAGAAATCGACAGCCTAAGAGTTACTAGTCTCCAACTTAAACCCCACTCCGTGCACATTTTTAATGCTTACGTTCTCATCGTGCCGGAGGTACTTTCTGAGCTTGGTGATAAATACGTCTAAACTTCTCCCTACGAAGTAACTGTCGTCGCCCCAAACTAAGTTGGTGATTAATTCTCGCTCGATGACTTGGTTTTTCTGTTCGCAGAGAATCTTTAGGATTCCCGCTTCTTTTTTCGTCAGTACTTTAAGGAAGTCACCTGACCGCAGTTCGTAGTTCTCCGGATTGAAGGAGTAAGTCCCGATTTCGAATTCCTCGGTTTTAGTGTTTCCATCTGTGAGGTTATTACGTCTCAAGATTGCCTCCAGGCGAAGTAAAAATTCTTCGTTGCTGAATGGCTTCGTGATATAATCGTCTCCTCCCGAACGAAAGCCCTCTACCTTGTCTTCGGTCATGCTTTTTGCCGTAAGGAAAACGATGGGCACTTGCTTATCAACTTTACGAATATCACGAGCCAACTCAAATCCATCTTTTTTCGGCATCATCACATCCAGAATACACAAGTCGTAAGAGTGGGCATTAAACTGCTGCAGTCCCTCTTTGCCATCTCTGCTCAGGTGAACTTTGTATCCTGCCACCGATAGCGTGTCTTGAATCACAAAGCCCAAGGAGGGGTCGTCTTCGACTAGGAGTATTTTGATAGGCTCGCTCATTTTTCTAACGGAAGTGTAAACGTAATACTCGTCCCTTTTCCTTCTTCACTTTCGGCCTTAATTTTTCCGCCGTGGGCTTCTACCATCTGTTTCACATAGTAAAGACCCAAACCAAAACCTTTCACGTCGTGTAAATTCCCTTTTGGTACTCGGTAGAATTTATCGAAAACGAGCGAGATTGACTTTTTTGGAATACCGATACCCTTATCGCTAATGGTAATTTCGATCGAATCCCCATTTGAACTTGTGGTGATTTTTATTAGCGGGTTTTCGTGACTGTACTTAACGGCATTGTCGAGCAAATTGAAAATCACGTTTGAAATATGCACTTCGTCACCTTGGATACTATAGTCGATGGCGTTAAGGTTTAGATTGATGTTCAGCCCATCTTGCTCGTTGGCCACCTGAAGGGTGTTTACGGTACTTCGAAGCATGGAGTGAAGGTCGAGTGTCTCGCGCTTAAGTTCTACGTTTTTTCGCTCTAGCGTGGCCAGCTGTAATACCTTATCAACCTGAAGCCGAAGTCTGCGTACCTCACTGAAAATTAATTCGGCATATCGGTGAAGTCGCTCCGGCTGTTGAGCGATGTCGGGTTTGAGCAATACTTCGCTGGAGAGGCTTATGGAACTGATTGGTGTTTTCAGTTCATGGGTCATATTATTAATGAAGTCCGTTTTCATTTCTGAGAGCCGCTTTTGACGGAGCACGATGTACACTGCATAGGCGAAGAATACAAAAACGATTAATGAAATCAGGGCAGAGAATGCCCATGTGGAAATTTTAGTGGAAGGGGTTTCAATGGTAAATGGTTCCTTGTGTGGAAAGAAAACTCCGAAGTAATGGCCGTCTTTCTCCCATTTGATTTGTGGTGCTTCTGAATTACTTGGCTGAGCAGCTTCTTCGTTCAGGGCAATGTAATCGCCAAAAACGATGCTATCGGTAAAGCAGTCGTAGACACCGTATTCAAAGTTTTCCTGGATGTTTCTTCTTTCGAATTCGTTTCGCAGAAGGCGTTCGAGAAGGTAAGGGTGTACCGTATCGTTAATGGCTACGGTGAAGTAGTTTGGGCGAATTTGCTTGACGGCTTGAAAGAGTTCGGCGGGATCATCGTTGATGGTGAGAATCTCATCGGCTACGTTAGTGAGCGCAATAGTCACTCGGTCATTGAACTGTTTGGCCTCGGCCGCTTCCTGATCTTTGCGAAGGTCTATTTGTGTTCTTTGAACCTCAAATGCCTTATCGAGCCAATAAATTTGCGTGGCGATAATTCCCGCTACACTGACTATGGCCAGTAAAATAAGGATACCGATTAGCTTGCGGCTCATAACGCTAAGTTAATGACTCAGCGGAGCTGTCCTAAAGAGTTTAACAGATTGCTAACGAATGCCAGTCACTATAAGAGCTACCGACAAGTGTTCGTTATGCTACGCGCTTGCGTTTTTTCCGAATGATGGAGCAGACCTTGATGACATCAAGGGTGTTCGAGTAAATCGTATGATTGAGTCTGATAATCTCCCCCAGAAGATCGGCCTCGGGAGTCGAAAGTAAATGCTGAAGATCGGCTTGCTTTAGCCCAGATGCGTTTATATCTTTCATTCTGAAGAAGACTTTGGTCCTCGTTGTTTTTCGGTTTTAGGAGGTGAAAGGTTTCACTCTCTTTGAATCATGTACAATATCGGTGCCTACTCTCCCCACATCAATAGCCTGACTTTCCTCAATTTTTTATCGATTTATGAGTTTTGATTTATTTCAAACAAAGAAGGCCATCCACGATAAAGTGAATGGCCTTTTGATTTTATAGTGACGCAGTATTATTACATCATGCCCGGCATTCCGCCTCCACCCGGCATTGCCGGCATAGAGTCTCCCTCTTCTTCGATGTCGCTAATTACGCACTCAGTCGTAAGTAGCATTCCTGCGATTGATCCTGCATTCTCCAAAGCGATACGAGTCACTTTAGTTGGATCGATTACACCTGCTTCGAATAGGTTTTCGAAAGTCTCAGTGCGTGCATTGTATCCGAAGTCATCCTTGCCTTCACGTACTTTTTGAACAATGATGGACCCTTCCCCACCTGCATTTTGTACGATCTGACGAAGAGGTTCTTCTACTGCTCTTTTTACAATGGCTATACCTGTGGTTTCGTCATTGTTTATTCCTTCCATCGTTGCGATAGTTTCCAATGCACGAAGGTAAGCGACACCACCACCGGCTACGATTCCTTCTTCTACTGCAGCGCGCGTTGCGTGAAGTGCATCGTCTACGCGATCCTTCTTCTCTTTCATCTCCACTTCGGTTGCAGCACCTACGTAGAGAACGGCAACACCACCGGCCAATTTGGCCAATCGCTCCTGCAATTTCTCTTTGTCGTAATCGCTGGTCGTAGTTTCGATCTGCGCCTTGATTTGATTCACACGAGATTCTATCGCACTTTTCTCACCTGCACCATTTACGATGGTTGAGTTGTCTTTGTCGATGGTGATTTTCTCGCAAGTACCTAGGTCTTCCAAAGTAGCGTCTTCCAATTTGCGACCTTGTTCTTCAGAAATCACAGTACCACCTGTAAGGATGGCGATGTCTTCCAACATAGCTTTGCGACGATCTCCGAAACCGGGAGCCTTAACAGCTGCGATTTTCAATGATCCGCGGATTTTGTTTACCACCAAAGTAGCAAGAGCTTCGCCTTCTACGTCCTCAGCGATGATCAAAAGGGGCTTTCCTGTTTGTGCCGCTTTTTCCAATACAGGAAGAAGGTCTTTCATATTCGAAATCTTCTTATCGTAGATTAGGATATACGGGTTTTCCAAGTCGGCAACCATCTTTTCAGAGTTGGTCACGAAGTATGGAGATAGGTATCCGCGGTCGAATTGCATCCCTTCCACTACGTCTACGTAAGTGTCAGTTCCTTTTGCTTCTTCAACTGTGATTACACCCTCTTTTTTCACTTTGGCCATAGCCTGAGCGATCAACTTTCCAATCGTGCTATCGTTGTTAGCAGAGATGGTAGCTACTTGTTCGATTTTTGAATTGTCATCTCCCACTTCTCGTGAGATTTTTTTCAACTCTGCCGTAATAGCTGCTACTGCTTTATCGATTCCTCTTTTGAGGTCCATCGGATTGGCTCCTGCGGCTACGTTTTTTAAACCTGCAGTTACCATAGCTTGTGCCAATACGGTAGCGGTTGTAGTTCCGTCTCCTGCCATGTCAGCAGTTTTTGAAGCCACTTCTTTTACCATTTGAGCACCCATATTTTCGATGGGGTCTTTAAGTTCAATTTCTTTTGCCACACTCACACCATCTTTTGTTACGGTAGGTGCACCAAATTTTTTGTCGATGATAACGTTGCGGCCTTTAGGTCCCAATGTTACTTTTACTGCATCGGCTAATGCATCTACGCCGCGTTTTAACTTGTCGCGAGCTTCTACATCAAATGTGATATCTTTTGCCATTATTCTTGTTTTTTCAGGTTAATTATTAGTTGTTGCTGATGACACCGAAAATGTCTGACTCTCTCATGATGAGGTAGTCTTTTCCTTCAATCTTAATTTCGGTGCCGGCGTACTGTCCGTAAATGACGTTGTCGCCAACTTTTACCGTCACGGGTTCGTCTTTTTTTCCACCGCCAACGGCTACAACTGTTCCTTTTTGTGGTTTTTCTTTGGCCGTATCAGGGATGATAATCCCACTTGCGGTTTTTTCTTCAGCAGGAGCTGCTTCTACAAGCACTCGATCTGCTAATGGTGTAAGATTTACTGACATTGATTTCTATTTAAGATTTGTGAAAAGCCCTCAGTCACAAAATGTGCCGGAGGATAGAACCTGAAAAGAAGTCCGATTTGGACAAAAAAAATGTCAGTGCATCTGTGACACACTGACATTTTTACAGTTTTATTGAATGATCTTATTGCTCTGGCTCTGCAGGAACTTCTTCAGATCCTGTAGAAGCGGGTGCTTCTTCAGTCGGTGGAGCTTGTTGTTGTGGTACAACTTCTTCGAATTGACCTGGTTGAGCTACTGCTGCATTGTCTTGAAGTCCGGCTGATGCCAAGCATAGTACAAATAAGACAATCGCTAAACTCCAAGTTCCTTTTTCAAGGAAATCTGCAGTACGCTGAACGCCTCCTATTTGGTTTGCAGAAGAGAAGCTTGAGTCAAGTCCTCCACCTTTTGGGTTTTGAATTAATACGATAAGCGCTAAGAAAACGCAAACTAGAATAATGAGTACGAAAATAAACACCTGCATGTCTTCGTGATTTTTTTTTAAGATTGTTCTTCAGCCCGTTTTTGAAGAGCGGCAAAATAACGTCTTTTTTCCGGATATTTCAAACTCAGATTTTTATACGCTCTAGCAGCCTTTTTAAAGTCTCCTTGACGTTCGTAAATCTTCGCCAATGTTTCGGTTATAAAGGATTCGTCTTCCATCAAACTCATCTTGCCCATTTGGGTTGGAGAGAAGAATGCCTTTTTGGCCGGAGTGATTTTTCGGTCTTCCGAAATGAATTTTTCGATTATTTCTCGCTCAGGTTGCGACTGATTGGTGCCCCGATCAATATTTAATAAGAATCGACTAAAAGCCGAGCCACCGGCTGTCCGTTCTTCTTCAGTCTTTATTTCAGCCTCTTTGTGGCTTGATTCTGTGGAGTCAGAATCTTTGGTTTCGTCAAGTTTATTTTCCATCTCAAGCTCTCCCAACTGCATAACTGCTGCAGCCATGATTTGCTCTTCAAGTGGGTCCTTGGAGACAATGGAATCAATTGGTTCCTCGGTAGTTTGATTAGCTTGTTTTTGCTGAGATTGCCCTACTGGTTTCTCTTCCGGAATGGTCACGGATTCATCCGGAACACGATCATCAATTACTTTCGAAGCGGTTTCACCTTCCTCGATTTTTCTTAGAAGGCCATCTCTGACCACTCGGTCGTAGAGCTTTGACCGATCTTGAACATAGATGGACGCCATGTTTATGAATTCCTTCAGCTCCAGATCGTCATTTTCTTTTGCCCCCATAGCCAGAAGCACTTTGAATGACGAGCAATACGGATATTTCAGTGAAAGATTTCGAACTTCATTGAAATCTGACCCATCGGGAATCAGACCTGAATCAATCATTTCTATGACTTTCGCTCTTTCCATACCTACCAGGCTCCGAGTGAAGCGTCAAAAATATCTTGGATTAGCTGGCTGTTCACGTCTTCTACGAGTTCAGTTTCTATATCAGAGAAGTTCTGTTGCGAGTCGTAATCGACAAATCGCGAAAAGTTTTTCTCGAAGCTTTTATCCTTTTCAATTGTGTTGGTGTATTTCACCTTTACCGTAATGGTGAGCCTGTTGAGACTCGTAAATTCTTCGCTGGAAATGGCGGCATTACCAATCTGATACCCCGTTACCACACCTTCGAATTGAAGATCTCCTCGTTTTTCGGCCAAATCCAATCGAGTCTGAGCGAGCATAAGGTCTTTGAGAGACTCAGACAATACCAATCCGTATTCGGGTGCAGCCTGCGGCGTGGCAATCTGAAATTGCTGAATCGAAAAAGTGTCGGCGTCAGCAGGAATATCTGCCCCGGTAAAAGAGTAATTTACCGTGCATCCTGAAATGGCGACCACAAAGAGTACAAGTGATATTCGGAGTTTTTGTGTCAAAGCTTAGTTAAGGTTGTATTCCTTGATTTTGCGATACAAGGTTCGTTCCGAAATACCCAATTCTTTAGCGGCCCACTTCCTGCGGTTGTTATGCTTCTTAAGCGCTCTTTCAATCAAATCTCTTTCCGTTTGCTCCAGAGATAGTGTCTCTTCTACTTCTTCGTGCTCATCTATATATTGTGCTGGTGATGGTTTCGAGATATTGTAGTCCGCCGGAGTAAAATTGTGATCTACATCTGTCTCCTCATTTCGTTCAAACTCCTGATTGTCTTGAAACAGACGCTTGATCGCCGAAGGGTTTTTGGTTCTCAGGCTGTCTTCATTCGTGCGGTTTTGCATGAGCTCAAGTACGATCGACTTAAGATCGCTTACGTCTTGACGCATTTCGAAAAGAACCTTGTACAGTATTTCTCTTTCGCTGAAGTCATTGCCTCCACTTGAGCCATCTTTTTGGCTGATGATAGCTGGTAAATTGGAGTTACCAACTTCAGGAAGGTATTGACGCATAATTTCGGCGGTAATATTCCGCTCTTCCTCTATTACCGAAAGCTGTTCGGTAATATTTTTGAGTTGCCTAATGTTTCCGGGCCAGTTGTAATTTTCTAAAAGAGTAATTGCGTCTTCATTCAGACGGATTGCAGGCATCTTGTACTTTTCAGCAAAGTCAACCGCGAATTTCCGAAACAGCAAATGGATATCTTCTTTGCGATCCCGCAAGGGAGGAAGGTATATCGGAACTGAATTCAATCGGTAAAAAAGGTCTTCTCGGAAAGTTCCTTTTGAAATGGCCTTATCCATATTGACATTGGTAGCAGCGATGATCCGTACGTCTGTCTTAATGTTTTTGGACGATCCTACACGAAGGAATTCACCGGTTTCTAACACCCGTAGTAGTCGCACTTGAGTTTGTAGCGGCAGTTCTGCTACCTCGTCCAGAAAGATTGTTCCTCCATTGGCCACTTCGAAATACCCTTTGCGAGAATCGTGTGCGCCGGTAAATGCTCCTTTTTCGTGACCAAATAGTTCAGAGTCAATAGTTCCTTCCGGAATTGCTCCGCAGTTTACAGCGATGTACTGTCCGTGCTTTCTGGCGCTCAGGGCATGGATAATCTGGGGCATGGTCTCTTTTCCCGTTCCACTTTCACCTGTGATCAAAACAGAAATATCAGTCGGAGCTACCTGTACTGCAATATCGAGTGCCCGATTGAGCAAACGGGAATTACCGATAATTCCAAAACGTTGTTTTACTTGTTGTATATCCATTTATTGATTGACTACTTCACCTATTAAGGTAGCAGATGTGTAATCCGTAACTCTCACATCCACATATGTTTTGAGCTCAATTTCTCCTCGGTCAAATACAATCACAGCATTCTGGCTGTTACGTCCGTATAGCATTTGATCAGATTTTTTTGAAACACCTTCCACCAAGACTTTAAATGTTTTTCCAACCGAAGCTTTGTTTCGAACTGTACTTCCTGCGCGTTGAATCGTGATAATTTCTTCTAACCGTTTTTGCTTTACCTCTTCAGGAACATCGTCTTCGTATTTTCTCTCCGCCAATGTTTTTGGTCTCTCTGAATATTTAAAAGTGTAGGCATATTCGTACATCACCTCTTTAATAATCGACAGTGTATCTGCGTGTTCTTCATCTGTCTCACCACAAAACCCCGTAATGATATCAGTGCTGATCGCTGCCATCGGCATGATGCGTCTTATCGCTTCGATTCGATTCATATACCACTCACGCGTATAGCCTCGATTCATTCTTTTAAGAACATCGCTGTTTCCACTTTGCACAGGAAGGTGAATGTACTTGCAAATATTCTCGTATTTGGCCATAGTATGCAACACGTCATCGGTCATATCCTTCGGGTGAGAGGTAGAAAAACGTATTCGAAGGTCAGGGTGCACCAAAGCCACTTTTTCCATCAATTGCGCAAAGTTTACCGTTTCCTTTTCGGGATCAATTATTTCACCTTTTTTGGAAATATTCCATCGGTACGAATCTACGTTCTGGCCCAGCAAGGTCACTTCTCGGTACCCTTGTTCAAAGAGGTATTTGGCTTCATGGACGATTGTTTCTGGATCACGGCTTCTTTCGCGGCCACGAGTAAACGGCACAACACAAAAAGAACACATGTTGTCACAGCCTCGCATAATCGATATGAAGCTGGTCACACCTCCGCTATCCAGACGCACGGGATTTATTTCCGCGTAAGTTTCTTCTCGCGAAAGCAATACATTCACTGCTTTTCGACCATCAGTTACTTCTTCAACTAATGAGGGTAGTTCACGATAGGCGTCCGGTCCGACTACAAGGTCTACGAGTTTTTCCTCCTCCAGTAGTTTTTCTTTAAGGCGCTCAGCCATGCAGCCAAGGATACCGATCATCATATCCGATCGCTTTTTTTTCTTCTGGGTATTAAACTGCATCAATCGCTTGCGAATCCGTTGTTCAGCTTTATCGCGAATTGAGCAAGTATTGATCAGAATCAAATCCGCTTCTTCGCTATCACGAGTGGTTTCAAAGCCATTTTCTTGCATGATGGAAGCTACTATTTCGCTATCCGCAAAATTCATAGCACAACCATAACTCTCCAAATAGAGTTTTCTTCCCTTCTTGGTGCTTTTACTTTCTAGCAAAGTTGCTTCGCCTTGTCGTTCTTCCTCTAGCATACTCTGTGATTTCATTTGATTCCCGCTTTTTTGAAACGGGTGCAAAGTTATTGAAAAAATAAAGGTTTCTGCCAAAATGACATGCTATCCAAACGTAGGGAAAACTTGAATTTATTCGTCTCTGAAGTCAATTAAGAATTCATTGCTTTACTTTGCATCCGACGGCACGGTGCCCAAAACAAGAAGGAATGTCAAAGAATCTAGTCATTGTTGAGTCTCCTGCAAAAGCAAAAACCATAGAGGGTTTTTTGGGAAAAGACTTTGTTGTAAAATCGAGTTATGGACATGTTAGAGACCTCAAAAAGAAGGGGTTATCTGTAGATGTGGAGAATAGCTTTGAACCGGAATACGAGATATCGCCGGACAAGAAAAAAGTCATAGATGAACTCAAGAAATTGGTCGCGAAATCGGATAAGGTTTGGCTGGCGACGGACGAGGACCGTGAGGGAGAAGCCATCAGTTGGCACTTGGAACAGGTACTCGACCTGTCTAAAAAAGATGTGAGTAGAATCGTTTTTCACGAGATAACTAAGGTGGCGATTACCAAAGCCATTGAAAATCCTCGAAAACTGGACTACCGATTGGTTGATGCTCAGCAGGCCAGAAGGGTACTGGATCGATTGGTTGGTTTCGAATTGTCTCCGGTGTTGTGGCGTAAGGTAAAGCCATCGCTAAGTGCGGGGCGTGTTCAATCAGTCACCGTCCGTCTTATCGTAGAAAGAGAACGTGAAATAAATAATTTCGAGGAGAAGTTTGCTTACCGAGTTACGGCTGTTTTTTCAGCGAATGGAAAATCCTTCAAGGCTGAGTTGAACAAGCGATTCGATACCGTAGGGGAGGCCCGAGACTTTGTAAATGCGTGTAATGGTTCGTCCTACAAGGTAGATGACCTCCAGGTAAAACCGGCAAAGAAAAGTCCGGCTGCGCCATTTACTACCTCTACACTTCAGCAGGAGGCGAGCAGGAAGTTGAGTTTTAGTGTTGCCAGAACCATGTCTGTAGCACAGAAACTTTACGAAGAAGGAAAGATTACCTACATGAGAACGGACAGTCTCAACCTGTCTGATACGGCTAGAGACGGAGCTAAGAAACAAATCACCTCCAGTTATGGTGCGGAGTTTTCCAAGCCGCGAACATTTTCTACCAAATCAAAAGGTGCGCAAGAGGCTCACGAGGCCATTCGCCCTGCTGATATGTCGGTAACATATGTTGATGGCGATCCTGCGGGACAAAGACTTTACGACCTTATATATAAGAGAACACTCGCTTCGCAGATGGCGGATGCAGAGTTGGAAAAGACTACGGTAAGAATTAAAGTAGAAGGATCGAACGCCCCTGCAGATAACCTACAATTCGTAGCTAGAGGAGAGGTGATTAAGTTCGAAGGTTTCCTGAAAGTTTATTTAGAAGGGACCGACGACGAAGACAATGAAAAGGAAGAAGAAGGATTGCTCCCGAACATGAAAGTCGGCGATTCTTTAGAGAGAAAAATAATCACCGCCACCCAAAGGTTTTCGAATCACCCGCCACGCTATACCGAAGCCAGTTTGGTGAAGAAATTGGAAGAATTGGGTATAGGAAGGCCGAGTACTTATGCGCCAACTATTTCAACCGTTCAGAAGCGTGGCTACGTGGTCAAAGAAGATCGCGAAGGTCATCCGAGAGAATATACAGTAATCGAACTTGAGGGGAATGCCCTTGAGGAAAAGTCCAAGACTGAGACGACGGGAGCTGAAAAACAAAAGCTATTTCCCACGGATATAGGTATTGTCGTGAACGATTTCTTGGTAGAGCACTTTGAAAAAATATTGAGCTATGACTTTACTGCCAACGTTGAGAAACAGTTCGATGATATAGCAGATGGTATGTTGAAATGGACTGATATGATCAGAACTTTCTACAAACCATTCCATGAAAACGTGGAAGAAACTCTCGAGCACGGCGATCGGCCGACTGGAAGAGAGCTAGGAAAAGACCCCAAAACGGGAAAGCCGGTTTATGCCAAGATCGGTCGTTACGGTCCCATGGTTCAGATAGGAGACGCAGAGGATGAAGAAAAACCTCGATTTGCGTCGCTGCGTCATGAACAAAGTATGACTACCATCAACCTAGAAGATGCATTGGAGCTATTCAAACTACCGAGAGAAGTTGGAGAGTTTGAAGGTGAGAAAGTGACAGCTGCAATTGGTCGCTTTGGTCCATACTTGAGGCATAAGGGAATTTTTGTTTCCATAAAGGAAGCAGACGGAGATGATCCGTTGAGTATTGAAATCGATCGTTCTATTGAATTGATTGAAGCCAAAAGAAAAGCTGATCTGGAAAGGATTATCAAGACTTACGAAGAGGACGAAACCGTTCAGATACTTAAAGGTCGATGGGGTCCTTATTTGAAAGCGGGAAAAAAGAACATCAAAATCCCGAAAGATGTAGAGCCTGAGTCACTCACTTTTGCAGATTGCCAAAAGCTTATTGAAGAAGCACCTGAGAAAAAAGGAAGAGGAGGCGCACCGAAGGCCAAAAAAGCTGCTCCTAAGAAGAAGGCCGCTTCAAAGTCTAAGAAGAAATCGAAGTAAATTTTTCGATACATGTCTTGGGTTGACGACATCTCCTATTTCTTTACTCCTTTAAAAAATGCTCTCTCTGGCTATTCGGCAGAAGAGGGGGCGAAGGTTGGTAATACACTTAGAATCCACAGCACTACATCCTTTCCCGATCTGGAAGGAGTGAAGTTTGCCATTGTCGGCGTTAAGGAGTCTCGAAGATCTCATTATGAACATCAGTCACATGCTCCCGATGCAGTACGATTAAAGCTCTATGAGCTCTTCGTTCCCTCAGAGAGTTTAGTTGGTGCAGATTTGGGTAATATTGAACCTGGAGAAACACCCGAAGACACAGATGCTGCCTTGAAGCAGGTCGTTGCCAATTTGACCACTCGTCGAATTCCTGTGATCGTTTTAGGAGGCACGCAAGAGCTCACCTTTGCAATCCATCAGGGATATGAGGCACTTGAGGTTCCTGTCAATCATACTATTGTCGATAACCGCATTGATCTGGGAGAATTTCGCGATCAATTGTCTATTGAGAATTACTTGAGTAAGATTGTGCTTCACGATCCATCCTATCTATTCAATCTTACCGTTCTGGGATATCACACGTACTATGCAGACCCTCAGGTGATGGAATTAATGGAAAAGATGTACTTCGAATCTATCAGAATTGGTCAAATCAAATCTGATCCCACAATCACTGAGCCCCTGATTCGCAATTCGGATACTGTTTCCATTGACATGATGAGCGTTAAAAATGAATCAGCACCAGGAACCTTTGAGCCGAATGGATTTGACGGAGAGTCGATCTGTAGAATAGCGAGATATTCGGGAATGAGTGACAAGGTTTCCACATTTGGCGTATTTAATTACAATGTGGAAAGTGATTCCTATGGGCAACAGGCTAACTTAATTGCACAGATGATATGGTATTTCTTAGAGGGATTACTCGGTAGGGTCAAAGAATTTCCTCTGGTTAAAAAACAGAACTTTTTGGAGTACAAGGTGCAGTTACCTGAATACAAAGAGGACCTTGTTTTTTTCAAAAGTAAGAGGACAGATCGATGGTGGATGAAAATTCCTTACGCTGTAAATGGCTCTAAGTTTTCTGATAGACACCATCTTATGCCTTGTGGTTATGATGACTACAAGAGAGCAAGTCAAGGAGAGATGCCTGACCTATGGTGGAAAACTTATCGCAAACTTGGTTGATTTATCAATTATAGGATTCCTCTTTATCTTAATATAACGAGCGCGGGTGACGTTAAAAATTTTTGTCAGTAAGCTTATTTAGTTATTTTAGCCACGTTCTTAGCGGCTAATGACCCCTCTCAAAGGGGTTGTTTTCGTTAGAAAACCAATTGAACCGAATGAAAAAACTTAGCCTTTCAATTGCTTCCATACTCATTGGCAGCACCTTGGTTTGGGGTCAACAAGACCCTCAATTTTCACAATTCATGTACGATAGGCTTTCTGTCAATCCTGCTTTTGCAGGAAGTAAAGATGCTATCTGTGCTACTTTAATTGGGAGGCAGCAGTGGTCCGGTCTTTCCGGTCAGCCTTCTACAGGCTTACTAAATGTATCTGGTCCTATTAATTCGATAAAAAGTGGAATTGGTGCTACAGTATATTTAGATGAAATAGGCCCTCAATCAACAACGGCCTTCAGGCTTTCATATGCCTACCACATCAAGATTTCCGGTTCCACCAAGCTTGCCCTAGGTGTTGGCTTGGGACTAATTAGTAGTTCATTAAGTAATGACTGGAGAGCATATGACTATGACAGCGATGGAAATTTGACGGGAGGAGGACTTGGTATAGGTGCGGGAGACCCTTCTATTCCACAACAGAGTCAACAAGCGTCCACCTTTGATGCTTCTTTTGGGGCCTACCTCTATAATTCGAAATATTATGTTGGCGTTTCGGCAGTTCACTTGAACGAAGGTGATTTGTCTGATCTTAATATTAAGGTAGCGCGACATCTTTACTTCATGGCGGGATATGATTTTGAATTGACGCCAATGTTGACACTGACTCCGCAAACATTGGTGAAAACAGACCTTGCTTCGACTCAAGTAGATGTTAATGCAACGGCTACCTACAATAATACTTTTTGGTTGGGCGTTAGTTACCGACTCGAAGATGCGATAGCGCCAATGGCTGGCTATAATTATCAATTTCCTGATGGAAAAAGTAACTTAAGAATAGGATATTCATACGACTTGACAACTTCGGAATTAAATAACTACAGCAGCGGTAGCCATGAAATAATGTTGGGCTATTGCTATAAGTTGCAAAAACCTTTACCCAAGCGAGTTTATAAAAACCCACGCTTCTTATAACGAAATTGTTTGAAACCATTAACCCCTGACTCTCGTAAAGAAGTTGCTGTAAAATCGTTTTTTAGAGGATTAATAACCTGCAAGGCATGAAAAGAATCATATTATTTCTGTTAGTTGCCGCGACCTTGGCTAGTTGTGTCGGTGGAAACCGAGGCGAACTTGTCGGTGTAGCACCGAGAGAGGATTGGATTCAGTACAATCCTTATGGAATGAATTATATTCATTTCGGGAGTTATGTAATGGGTTCTGATGATCAGGATGTGCCATACGCTCAAGTGAATAATAACAAGCGTGTGACCGTTTCGGCTTTTTATATGGACGATACCGAAATTTCTAATAACGAATATCGACAGTTCGTTTATTGGGTGAGAGATTCTATTGCTCACAGATATTTGGGCGAGGCTGGTATTGGCGAGCACGTGATCGAAGAAGATGAGTATGGTGAAATCATTGATCCGCCTATCATTAACTGGGATGAAGAGATCGAGTGGAATGGAGAAGATGAACGTGAAGAGCTTGCGGATTTATTTTTGCCTGAATATGAGCGATTCTACAGAAGGAAAGAGGTAGATACACGGAAGCTTAAATTCGAGTATTTCTGGGTAGACCTGAAAGCAGCGGCGAGCAAATCGGGTCGAGACTTAGACTTATCCTACACCAACATCAAAGGTCAGAACAACGCCATTAAAGGGCACACGGATAGAAGTAAGTTTATCATTAGAGAGATCATTAACGTATATCCCGATACCCTCGCGTGGGTGCATGATTTTACATATGGTTTTAATGAACCAATGACCGAAACTTATTTCTGGCATCCTGCATATGATAATTATCCTGTAGTTGGTGTGACTTGGCAGCAAGCCAAAGCATTCAACGTGTGGAGATCACAACTCCTGAGTTCTTGGCAACAAAGAAACGGTGAAACATACGTGCAAAGATTTAGGTTGCCTACAGAGGCGGAATGGGAATATGCTGCTCGCGGGGGTTTAGATAAAAACCCATACCCGTGGGGCGGCCCATACATCAGAAACATCTTGGGTTGTCCTTTGGCCAACTTTAAGCCACAGAGAGGTGATTATGTGGATGATGATGGATGTACAACAGTTGATGTTCGCTCTTATGAGCCGAATGGCTACGGATTATACTGTATGTCAGGAAATGTTGCAGAGTGGACAAGTACGGCATATGACGAATCTGTTTACGAATTTGCACATGATCTCAATCCGGAATATCAGTATGATGCATTGGCTGATGATCCACCTGCCTTGAAACGTAAGGTTATTCGCGGTGGATCTTGGAAAGATGTGTTCTATTACCTGCAAAACGGAACACGCTCATACGAATATCAAGATACTGCCAAATGCTATATAGGATTCCGCTCAGTCATGAGTTATCTCGGAAGAGGTAAGACTGGTAATCCTGAGGATTGGAATTAAAGACCTTCTCTTAAATCACCCCAAATTCTTCTTATTGAAACCAGCAAGAATTATTAACTATTTGTAAAAGCAAGGAAAATGAAACCAGGAAGTAAATCATGGAAAAAGTTTATGGCCAAACTCTACGGAATCGGAGCGGCTGTAGTAATTATTGGAGCACTATTTAAAATTCAGCATTGGCCGTTTGCGGGTGCGCTATTAGTAGTTGGTTTGACTACTGAGGCCGTTATTTTCTTCTTTTCGGCTTTCGAGCCTGTTCACGAAGAGTTGGATTGGTCACTTGTTTATCCTGAATTGAGATCGGGTGAACCTGCGAAAGAATCACTTTCACGTGGTGATGACGAGTCGATTACCGAACAATTGGATAATATGCTCGAAGAGGCCAAGATTGAGCCCGAGCTGATAGCCAGTCTTGGTAATGGCTTGAGGAGTCTAAGTAGTCAAGCTGAAAAGCTTAACGAAATTTCGGATGCTTCTGTAGCTACGAACGAATACACTGAATCCTTAAAAGGAGCTTCTGCTAAGGTTGGTGAATTATCAGACTCTTATGCAAGAGCTTCTGAAGCCCTTACAGGTCTTACTGAAGGTCAGGCAGAAGGAGCCTCAACAGGTGAGCACCTGAAGAAAATGAGCTCCAATTTAGCTGAGCTGAACAATATGTATGAAACTCAACTGCAAGAACTTCAAACTTCTTCTCAATTGTACAGTGGCATCACTGAATTGATGAAGAATCTTAACGAGTCAGTTGAGGATACGAAGAAGTATAAGGAGAACATCTCTGAATTGGCATCGAATCTTTCTCGACTGAATACAGTTTACGGCAATATGCTCTCTGCTATGAGTGCACCTGCCTCTGTTAACGTCTAATCACTCTTAAAACAAAGTCTTAAGACATGGCAGGAGGAAAAGAAACCCCAAGGCAGAAGATGATCGGTATGATGTACCTCGTACTGACCGCTCTTCTGGCCCTTAACGTTTCGAAAGAAATCTTGGATGCGTTTATCACGATCAACAATGGTCTGGAAACCACCATGGTTACTTTTGATGGAAAGCTCGGCGGACAATATGGTGCCTTTAATGCTTCCTATAACGAGAATAAAGAAAAGTACGGTGCAGCTTGGGCTCAGGCGCAGGAACTCCGTACCAAAGCCAACGAGATAGTGAGTCATATCGATCTTATCAAAGCAAAAACGATTGCTGAGACTGAAGGTTTGACCATAGAGGATGTGTTGGCTAAAAACGAATCTACAGGCAAAGATACCGTCTTAGACCTCAAATACGTGAGTAGTAAGGATAACTATGACGTGAATACCAACATTATGATTGGTGCTGAGCCTGATAAGCCACTAGACACGGATAATCCTGACGGTAATAACTACCGTGCAGTAGTTTTGAAGCAAGAGCTCATTGACTTTGGAAACGAGTTAAAGCAGATGGCTAAGGGAAATCCTACGCTGGTTAATTCTCTTGACAGTCTTTTTACATATCCCGAAAAGGTCAAAGACGCTTCAGGAACTACTACGAATTGGGAATCTTTGAATTTCTTTCACGTTCCACTAGCGGCTACGACTACTCTATTGAGTAAGCTACAAGCCGATGTGCGGAATGCTGAGTCTGATGTTTTGGGACACCTTTTTGCTGATGTTGAGGCCGCTTCTTATAAGTTCACTCAGCTGGCTCCGGTAGTTATCCCTGAGAAAACATACATCCTTGAAGGCGACTCGTTCAGAGCTAAAGTTTTCTTGGCAGCTTATGACAACACAAATTTACCTGCAATTGATTTAGGTCCTGAAGGGCTTGAACTTGATAGTGCTAGTTTAAGCCTTCCTGAAGGCCAGGGTTCGCCGGTTAAAGTTGGTGCAGATGGCTTCGGTCGAGTATCGCTACCGGCAAGAGGTATTGGTGATAAGCATTGGGAAGGAATTATTAAATTCCGAAATCCTGCTACAAAAGCAGAGGAGCCCTACAAATTTATTGTTGACTATGAAGTGGCGAAGCCTAGCTTGGTTGTTTCTCCAACAAAAATGAATGTACTATACAGGGGTATTGATAATCCTGTAGAGATTTCAGTTCCCGGAATTCCTCAAGATGCTTTGACTGCTACGATCTCTAATGGAACTCTATCCAAAAAGCCTGATGGATCTTACATTGCTAAGGTGAAGAAAGGATCTGAAGCAATCGTTAGAGTTTCTGCTGAAGTGCAAGGGAAGAAGAAGAGCATGGGAGAGTTTAAGTTCCGTCTTAAATCTGTTCCTGATCCTGTTGCAAAGTTCGCAGGTAAAACTGCGGTAGATAATACTGTGAAGAAAGCTGAGTTGACTGCTGCTTTGGGTGTTATTGCCGATTTGAAAGATTTTGTATTCGATTTGAATTATCCAATACGATCTTTTGACATTGCGGTGACTAATGGAGCTGATGTGAAGATTCTTTCTTCAACAAGTAACAGATTGACGGCACAGCAGAAAGAATTGCTTAGAGAAACCAGAAGGAATCAAACAGTAAGTGTTGAGAATATCAAGGCTACTGCACCTGATGGTACCATCAGAAAGCTGGCGGGTATTACCCTACGTATACTATAAATTCGATCATTATGAAGAGGAAATTTCATCTTGTACTCGCTCTCTTGATTGGTTCATTCGCTTTCACAAGCGGGTCTGAACTCCAAGCGCAAACCGTATTGGACGGTGCCTGGATCAAAGAGCACAACAAAACGAAAAAGGTTATTCAGTATCCTTTTATTCGTGAAGCAGATGTGATGTTTGCTAAACGGATATGGCAGGATATCGATCTCCGTGAGAAGATGAATATGCCTCTTTATTATCCTTTGGAGGAATCCAACGGAATGAAGAGTCTCTTCGACGTGATCAAGGATGCCTTATTGGTTGAAGGATCAATTACCGCCTACAGCACGGGAGTTACGGGGCGTGAGGATGATTTCCGTACACCACTTTTAAGAAGTGATGTTCAAAACATGCTCGAAAAGCCTGATACTACGTTTACTGAGGATCCTGATACAGGTGAGTTGGTCCCTGTTTATCAGGTGATCAAAACGACCTCTCAAGACATCAAAAGATACAGAGTCAAAGAAGATTGGTTTTTTGATAAGCAGCGCTCTGAACGTTATGTTCGAATCATCGGTATAGCTCCGCTAAAAGAGCGTAGAGATGAGAATGGCGAAGCTACGGGAGCCTATGAGACGTTATTTTGGTTGTACTTTCCTGAGTGTAGATATGTATTTGCCAACTGGGATTCGTTTAACCGATTTAACGATTCAGAAAGACGTTCTTTTGATGACCTGTTTCAGAAAAGAATGTTTAACTCAACGATAGTTAAAGAATCCAACGTTTATGACCGTAAGTTAGATGACGTTTACTCTGGAATCGACAGGCTACTTAAAGCTGAAGAGGTAAAGGAGAAGTTGTTTATTATGGAACATGACCTTTGGAGCTTTTAATTGCTTTTACAAATTGAATTCAAAAGCATCATGCTAGCGCATGGTGCTTTTTTGCTTTATGTTTAGACTAGAGAATATCCGTTTGAATTTTGCCCAACGTCCCATCTTTGATGGGATAGATCTGTTTATAGGTGAAAATGATAAAATAGGCCTGGTTGGAAAGAATGGTGCTGGTAAGACAACTTTGTTCAAGGTGATTATCGGGGATCAAGGCGTTGATGAAGGTCATATTTCCAAGCCCAAGGAGTATGGAATTGGTTACCTGCCGCAAGAGTTGGCTTTCAATTCTGATCTTTCGGTTAAGGAGGAAGTCTCAAAGGCTTTTGAGGTTACTCAGCATCTGGAAAGAAAAATCGAATCGATTTCAAAGGAGTTGGGCGAGAGGGAGGACTACGAAAGTGAAGAGTACATGGACCTCGCTGAGGAACTGAATCGAATCTCTACTCAACTTGGAATATATGATGTCGACTCCCAAGATCAGCAGATAGAGCTCGTTCTTCTTGGACTGGGATTCCTCAAGGAAGAATTCAAAAAGCCTCTTTCAGCATTTAGTGGTGGATGGCAGATGAGAGTAGCTTTGGCCAAGATTCTTCTTCAAAAACCCAACTTGTTGCTTCTCGATGAGCCTACAAACCACTTGGATATTGAGTCCATTCAATGGTTGGAGGACTATCTAAAGAATTATTCAGGAGCTGTCGTTCTTATTTCACACGACCGTTTGTTCCTGGACAATGTGACCAATCGCACAGCTGAATTGTTGAACGGGTCTATTTTCGATTATAATGCCGCCTATTCAAGATTCGTAGAGCTTCGAAAAGACGTCATTGAAAAACAAATTGAAGCGAAGAAGAACCAGGAGAAAGAAATCAAACAGACCGAAGACCTGATTAATAAATTCAGGGCTAAGGCCAACAAGGCTGCATTTGCTCAGAGTTTGATTAAGAAGCTGGACAAGATGGAGCGAATTGAAGTAGATGAAGAGGATGACTCTGCTATGGATTTTCGTTTCCAGCCTGCACCTCGAGCAGGGAAAGTCGTTGTAAAAGGACAAGGTTTGTCAAAATCCTACGGGTCTAAACAGATTTTTAAGGGATTGGATTTTGAGATTTTGAGAGGCCAGAAAGTAGCACTCATTGGGAAGAATGGAGTAGGTAAAACCACGATGACTAAGGTGATAGCGGGAGAGACCAGCTACGAAGGCGATTGCGAATTGGGCTACAACGTAGATGTTGGATACTACACACAAAACCAAAGTGACGAACTTCCCCCAAATCTAACAGCTCTCGAAGTGATTGAGAACGAGGCCACGGGAGAATACCGAAAAAAAGTGCGGTCTCTATTGGGGGCGTTCATGTTCAGTGGCGATGATGTATTCAAGAAAGTGAAGGTTCTTTCAGGGGGTGAAAAGGCCAGATTGGCCCTTTGTAAGCTTATGCTGCATCAGTATAACTTCTTGATCCTTGATGAGCCCACAAATCACTTGGATATGAGGTCAAAAGAAGTTCTCAAGCAGGCCATTATGGCCTATGATGGGACATTGTTAGTTGTTTCGCACGATAGGGATTTTCTGCAAGGCTTGGCTAATCCGGTAATTGAAATGCACGACTCTGCGATAACTACCTTTCCGGGAACGATTTCTGAGTTTCTTCAAAGAAAACGAGCTGAGAGTATTAAGCAGTACGAATACATCAAAAACTCCCCGAAAGAAAAGGTCAAAAAATCGACGGGTGTATCGGAGAAAGATAAGTGGAAGCTGAACAAGAGGTTGTCGGCTCTTGAGAAGGAGATAGAAAAAGTAGAAGATCAGATATCTAAACTCGAAATGGAAGGAGTGAACTTGGATCACACCGATCCCGAAAAAATCCAGGCCCATAGTTCAATGCTCGAGACAGCTCAGAAAAAACTGGAAAAGAAAATGACGGAGTGGGAGGAAGTGACTACCAAACTAGAGGGTTGATCAGGGTAAATTCTTCAAACTAGCTTAAATATCTAAATAAAAAAGCCGCTCATTTCTGAACGGCTTTTCTCGTAGTAGCGGGGGCCAGACTCGAACTGACGACCTTCGGGTTATGAGCCCGACGAGCTACCAACTGCTCCACCCCGCAATATCTCTTGGGTTATTTTGGTCTTTATGTTCCGTTAGAAGTCAATTCGCTAATTGATTCTTTTCTTTAACGGGGGTGCAAATATATATTTTGTTTCTTTGTTGGCAAAATTTATTTTCCATGGCGCATAAAGCGGGCTTTGTCAACATTATCGGTAGACCCAATGCAGGCAAGTCAACGCTGATGAATCGCTTGGTAGGAGAGCATATCTCCATTATCAATCGAAAGGTGCAGACTACCAGGCACCGAATAACGGGAATTGTCAATACGGAAGAGTATCAGATTGTCTACAGTGATACTCCTGGAATCCTTGAACCCAAGTATGCTCTGCAAAATAGCATGATGTCTTTCGTTAAGGAAGCTATTTCAGACGCTGACGTTCTACTTTTACTGGTAGATATCTACGACAAAAATGCTGACTTTTTTGGCCTTGAAACACCATTAAAGAACTTGGACATTCCCATTATTGGAGTTTTAAATAAAATAGATCTATCAGACCAAAGTAAGGTGGAAGAGATGTCTGATATTCTAAAGGAAAAATTTGGTCTAAAAGAGGTCATCCCTGTTTCTGCCTTGCACGATTTTGGTGTGGATGTACTAGAGCGAAGAGTGAAAGAACTGATCCCTGAGTCTCCGCCTTATTATGAGAAGGATGCGTTAACAGATCGACCTATGCGCTTTTTTGTAGAAGAGAGAATTCGTGAGAAGATTTTAACTCACTATAAAAAGGAAATTCCCTATTCAGTGGAAATCCAAGTGGAGGAATACAAAGACGAAGAAAATATTGTCAGGATCTCCGCTGTGATCTATGTAATGCGAAAGAGTCAAAAAGGGATTCTGATCGGCCACCAAGGGGCTGGGCTAAAACGAGTAGGTACTGAGGCCAGAAAGGACCTGGAAAAGTTTCTCGATAAGAAAGTCTTTCTTCAACTATATGTGAAGGTTGATGAAGACTGGAGAAACAAAGAGAACAAACTGAAGAATTACGGATACAAAGGATAATCATGCCCAATATAGTTGCAATAGTAGGAAGACCCAATGTGGGCAAATCCACTCTTTTCAATCGCCTAACCGAGACGAGAGATGCGGTAGTAGATCCTACCAGCGGGGTAACCCGAGATCGTCACTACGGTAAAGCTGAATGGACGGGATGGGAATTTTCTGTGATTGATACGGGAGGATATACCGTCAATAGCGAAGATGTCTTCGAGGAGGAGATAAAGAAGCAAGTAGAGTTGGCCATTGAGGAGTGCAGTTCCATTATCTTTTTGAATGACGTTACTACAGGTATCACGGATCATGATGAGGCAATTGCCGCTTTATTGAGAAAATCTGATAAGCCTATTCTAACCGTTGCCAACAAGGTAGATACCAACGATCGTATCGTACAAGCCTCTGAGTTTTACTCTTATGGTTTAGGGGAAGTTTATTGCGTTTCAGCTGCAAATGGTGGAGGAACAGGCGATCTTCTTGATGCTCTGGTTGCTACCTTTCCTGAGAAGATTCAGGAGCCCGAAGATGATATTCCAAAGATTTCGGTAGTTGGAAAACCGAACGTAGGGAAGTCTTCATTCATCAATGCTCTTCTTGGAAAGGAAAGAAACATTGTTACTGATCAAGCCGGTACCACGCGCGATTCGGTATTCACTCGCTATAATGCGTACGGATTTGATTTTAACTTGGTCGATACAGCTGGTATCCGGAAGCGAAGTAAGGTACATGAGGACATCGAGTTTTACTCCGTACTGCGCTCAGTAAGGAGCATTGAAAACAGCGATGTATGTATCCTAATTCTTGATGCTACTGAAGGAATTCAAAAGCAGGACCTCAACATCTTCAATATGATTGAGAAGAACGGGAAAGGTGTTGTGATTCTTGTGAATAAGTGGGATTTGGTGGAAAAGGATACCAACTCCACAAAAGTCTATGAGGACAAAATTCGCGATCGCATTGCTCCGTTCAATGACGTGCCGATAGTATTCACTTCAGCGCTTACTAAGCAGCGAATTCACAAAGCGATTGAAGAAGCTTTGAGCGTTTATGATCGATTGAAAACACGAATTCCCACTTCGAAACTCAACGAAGTATTTCAACCAATTTTTGAGTTTAGACAACCGCCTGCGTACAAAGGGAAGTACATTCGCATAAAATACCTGATGCAATTGCCAACTTCTAAAGTGGCTTTTGCCTTTTACTGCAATCTCCCTCAGTATATTAAGGAACCGTATCGTAGGTTTTTAGAAAATCAATTCAGGGAAAATTTCAACTTAGAAGGAATTCCCATAATGATTTTCTTTAGAAAGAAGTAGTCACAAAAGACACAAAATTTAACCCCATAAAAAATCCCACTCTCGAGTGGGATTTTTGATTACTGCTTTGTTATTGTCGAAAATATTAAAGGCCAAAAGCTTTTTTGATATCATCCACACGGTCAAGCTTCTCCCATGTGAATAGCTCTACCTCGACTTCCTTGGAGACGGTTGCATTTCCGTTGGAGCGGGTGAATGTTTTTGTTACCAACTCAGGAGTTCTTCCCATGTGGCCATAAGCTGCAGACTCTCCGTAAATAGGTTGTCTTAGTTTCAGGTCGCGTTCAATCATTCCGGGTCGAAGGTCGAATAGATCGGTTACCTTTTTAGCGATTTCACCATTGGACAAGTTCACGTTTGATGTTCCGTAAGTATCGATATACACTCCTGTCGGCTCAACAACTCCGATGGCATAAGAGACCTGAACCAATACTTGATCGGCCACTCCTGCTGCTACTAAGTTTTTAGCAATGTGTCGAGAGGCATAAGCTGCCGAACGATCTACTTTACTAGGGTCTTTTCCACTGAAAGCACCACCACCATGAGCACCTTTTCCTCCGTAAGTATCCACGATTATTTTTCTTCCCGTCAATCCTGCATCACCGTGTGGTCCACCGATAACGAATTTACCTGTTGGGTTGATGTGGTAAACGATGTCATCTGTGAATAAATCCTGAATGTGATGAGGAAGCTGTGCTACCACTCGTGGCATCAATATATTGATCAAATCCTTTCGAATTTCACCGCACATATCAGCCTCGGCTTTTTTCTTTGTAGCGTGATCGTTTGATTCAGCCATAACGAACTCATCGTGCTGGGTAGAAACTACGATAGACAAAATTTTCTGAGGTTGGTGATCGTCATTGTACTCAATAGTTACCTGCGACTTCGCGTCAGGACGTAAATATGGAATTTCCTTTCCTTCTCTTCTTAGTTCGGCAAGTACGCGCAAAATTCGATGTGATAAATCCAATGCCAACGGCATGTAATTATCTGTCTCATTAGTCGCATAACCGAACATCATTCCTTGGTCGCCAGCTCCTTGATCCTCAGGGTTTCCACGGTCTACACCTTGGTAGATATCGGGTGATTGCTCGTGAAGAGCACTCAATACACCACAGCTATTGGCCTCGAACATGTATTCGCTCTTGGTATAACCAATTCGCGTAATGACATCTCTTGCAATATTCTGAATGTCCACATACGTATCCGATCGCACCTCTCCGGCGATCACTACTTGGCCAGTTGTAACTAATGTTTCGCAGGCTACTTTTGACGTTGGGTCAAAAGCTAGGAAATTGTCCAAAATTGAATCGGAAATCTGATCGGCAATTTTGTCCGGGTGCCCTTCAGACACCGACTCGGAAGTGAAGGAGTAAGGCATGAAATATTTTAAGTTTTTTGTTAGTGTCCCGTTCGGAAAGGCCAATAGAAAATGCATTTTTTAGCATTTTTTACTGTGGTTGCAATAGGCCAAATCTTTCCACGGAAGTGGCACAAAAATAGAAAAAAAGAGACGTTGAAAACCTCTATTTCGTCAAGGACTTGAAAACATCTTCCAATCGACGTTCTTCCTTTCGTAACTCTTCAATATCGAGACCTTCGCGTGAAGCCAATTTCGAGAGTTCTCCGGTTAGTCCGTTTCCTTTTTCTGCGGAAACCAAATATTGACCCGAACCCAATCCCTTCACCTTCGTCACTCCGGGAAGGGCTTGAATCAATTCTGTATTGAGCTTACCATTTACATGGAAAAACACAACGTCTGATACGGCCTCTTCCTTCAGGTGAGTCATGCTATCATCGGCTACAATTTCACCTTTCTTAATGATAATCACTCGATCACAAATGGCCTCCACCTCTTGCATAATGTGCGTGCTGAGCAAAACTGATTTCTCCTTTCCGATTTTCCGAATCAAGGATCGAATGTCTTCCAATTGATTGGGGTCGAGCCCTGATGTGGGCTCATCCAGTATGAGAACTTCCGGGTCGTGAAGCATTGCCTGAGCCAAACCTACACGTTGCTTGTATCCTTTTGAGAGTTCACCGATCTTTTTATGACTCTCAGGGCTGAGGCCCACCGCTTCGATCATTTCCTCCACACTCTGTTTCTTGTTTTTCAACCCATACATTCCTCCTACAAAGGACAAGTATTCGCGAATGTACATTTCGTGGTAAAGCGGATTGCTCTCAGGGAGGTAGCCTACTCTTTTTCTTACGTCAATAGGCTTTTCATTCACGTCAAACCCTGAGACGTCAACGCTGCCTTCATCCGCAGGCAAGTAGGTGGTGATGATTTTCATCATCGTTGACTTACCTGCACCATTAGGTCCTAAGAATCCTACTACTTCACCTTTCTTTACTTCAAAAGATACTCCTTTTAAGGCCGCCTGGCTTCCGTAATACTTTGATACATTTTCGACTTTGATCGACATAGGCTGACGAAATTATACAACTTTCTTTGATCTATGCTACTTTAGCTTCCGCAATGCAGGAAGGGCTCGTAATAAAAAGCACAGGCAGTTGGTATACTGTTGAAACAACGCAAGGAGAAATTATAGATTGTCGCGTTAGAGGAAAGCTACGCATTAAAGGCATTCGTTCCACTAATCCTGTTGCCGTTGGTGATGTGGTGGATATAGATGGCGGGGCTGATAGCTATGTCATTTTAAATATTCACGAGCGTAAAAACTACATCGTTCGTAAATCGGTCAATCTTTCTAAGCAAAGTCACATTATAGCGGCCAACTTAGATTTAGCGGCGATCGTTGTTACGTTAAAAAATCCGACGACCTTCCCGACTTTCATCGATCGATTCTGTGTAGCGGCTGAGGCGTACCACATTCCTGTAGCGGTGGTCATCAACAAAGCTGACCTGCTGGATCGAGAAGAGCTTGAGATGGCTAATCATTTTTTAAGTGTCTATGCGAGCTTAGGTTATCAGACCTTAATCACTTCGGCAGAAGCGGCACAAGGACTTGAGGAATTCAAAAACCTCCTCGAAAACAAAACCGTTTTATTGACCGGACATTCTGGCGTTGGAAAATCCAGATTGGTCAATGCCATTGATCCAAACCTCAATGCAAAGGTTGGCGAGATTTCTGATTTCCATCAAATGGGAAAGCATACGACGACCTTTGCACAAATGCATCACCTCAGTTTTGGAGGGTACATTGTGGATACACCTGGGATTCGCGGTTTCGGATTGGTGCATTTTGAAAAAGAAGAATTGGCAGGATATTTCCCCGAAATGCGTCGCCTATTACCTGACTGCAAATACTACAATTGTATTCACGACAATGAACCGGGCTGCGCTGTGAAGGCAGCTTTGGATACTGGAGAAGTGGCGCGAACCCGCTACAACAGTTATTTAAATATGCTCCAAGAAACGGATGAACAAACCTTCAGAACATGAAAGCGGTTATTCAGCGGGTGCGAAAATCCAAAGTAGAAATTGACGATGAAGTCAAAGGTGAAATAGGCACCGGACTTAATGTCCTGGTAGGAGTGGGGCAAGATGATACCGAGGAGGATGCTAATTGGCTGGCAGCCAAAATCGCGACTTTGAGAATTTTCAATGACAAAGACGGCCTGATGAACCTCTCGGTGAATGAAGTAAGAGGAGATGTATTGGCGATAAGCCAATTCACCTTGCATGCCAAAACCAAGAAGGGTACAAGACCTTCATACATTCGAGCAGCTAAGCCCGATCTTGCCGTGCCGCTTTACGAGCATTTTTTGAAAGTGCTCCAGCATGAAGTGTTTGGTAGAGTAGAGTCAGGGATTTTCGGTGCTGATATGAAAGTAATGATTGAAAACGATGGGCCCGTGACTATTCTCATCGATACAAAAAACAAAGACTGATGGAGATAAAAGAATTGCAGGAGCAAGTCGATGCGTGGATAAAACAATATGGAGTGCGCTACTTCAATGAGCTGACCAATATGGCCATCCTTACGGAAGAAGTAGGGGAGTTAGCACGTATCATATCTCGACGCTACGGCGAACAGTCAGAGAAAGAAAGCGACAAGAACAAAGACTTGGGAGATGAGATGGCTGATGTGCTTTGGGTGCTGACCTGTCTGGCAAATCAAACAGGGATAGACTTGGAAAAAGCCGTTCAGAAAAACTTTGAAAAGAAGACTGGGCGAGACAACAAAAGACATTTCGATAACCCTAAGTTGAAGGAGTAAAAAATTGTGAAACTAAAATAGATTCGACGCGTAAAAGGAGACAGAATCATATGATTCGTTCCCCTTTAAAAACAAGTTTAATCCTCAACAGCAGCGCTGATTCTTTAATGAATCGGCGCTTTTTTTTATTGTATGAAAAAGCCGCTCTTTATGGAGCGGCTTTTAATATTCTGAGACCTTAGTGGCTATTCGGCCAAGATGATCACTTTGTTGTCTTTCACTTCAGCCACGCCACCGTCGATGTCAAAGGTTGTTTCCTTTCCTGAAGCATCGGTTACTTTCACCTGTCCTTTTTTGAGGGCAGAGATAAGCGGAGCGTGACGGTCGAGAATACCCAGACTTCCGTCGATACCGGGAACCGTCACAGAAGTGGCGTCGCCTGAATATAGACTCTCATCGGGTGTAATGATGTCAACGTTCATGTCTTATTTGTTATCAGCGAGCATTTTCTCTCCCGCTTCGATTACGTCGTCAATGTTTCCTTTCAAGTTGAAAGCTGCTTCAGGATACTGATCTAGCTCTCCATCGAGAATCATGTTGAATCCTTTGATACATTCTTCAATCGGAACCAATACACCTTCAAGACCTGTAAACTGCTCTGCTACGTGGAAGGGTTGCGAAAGGAATCGCTGTACACGACGTGCTCTGTGCACAATTTGCTTATCCTCTTCACTCAATTCATCCATACCCAAAATGGCGATGATGTCTTGAAGTTCCTTGTAGCGTTGAAGTGTTTCTTTCACCCGTTGTGCACAGTCATAGTGCTCGTTTCCTACGATTTCTCTAGAAAGAATTCGAGACGTTGAATCCAATGGATCCACCGCAGGATAAATTCCCAGCTCAGCAATCTTTCTCGAAAGTACCGTAGTTGCATCCAAGTGAGAGAATGTCGTCGCGGGTGCAGGGTCAGTCAAGTCATCCGCAGGCACGTAAACCGCTTGTACAGATGTGATCGATCCACGCTTGGTAGAAGTAATTCGCTCTTGCATGGCACCCATCTCAGTAGCGAGTGTAGGTTGATAACCTACCGCTGATGGCATACGACCTAGAAGTGCTGATACCTCAGAACCTGCTTGGGTAAATCGGAAAATGTTATCGATGAAGAAAAGGATGTCTTTTCCTTGTCCGTCTTCTTCTCCGTCACGGAAATATTCCGCCATAGTCAATCCTGATAGCGCAACACGTGCACGTGCCCCCGGGGGTTCGTTCATCTGACCGAATACGAAAGTGGCTTGTGAAGTCTTCATTTTCTCCTTGTCAACTTTTGACAAGTCCCATCCACCGCTTTCCATGCTTTCCATGAAATCATCACCATAGGTGATAATCCCTGACTCAAGCATCTCGCGAAGAAGGTCGTTTCCTTCACGGGTTCTTTCACCTACTCCTGCGAATACTGAAAGGCCGGAGTAACCTTTTGCAATATTGTTGATCAACTCCTGAATCAATACGGTTTTACCAACTCCCGCACCACCGAAGAGACCAATCTTTCCTCCTTTCGAATAAGGCTCGATAAGGTCAATTACTTTAATACCGGTGTATAGAATTTCGTTCGCTGTCGAAAGATTTTCGAATTTCGGAGCTGCACGGTGAATCGGTGAACCACCTTCTTTTGAAACATCGCCAATACCATCAATGGCATCGCCGGTTACATTGAAGAGGCGTCCTTTCACTTGCTCGCCGATTGGCATTACAATCGGATTTCCCGTGTTTACCACTTCGGTTCCTCTTGCGATTCCGTCGGTAGCTTCCATTGCGATGGTACGCACGGTATCTTCACCTACGTGTTGTTGACACTCAAGAACCAATTTAGAGCCATCAGCTCTTGTGATTTCCAAAGAGTCATAAATGTTCGGCAAATTTTGCTCATCCGCAAAACTTACGTCAATTACCGGTCCGATGACCTGGACTACTTTACCGGTATTTTTCGCCATTTTTGTTGTGTTAAGATTTGACTTTTAGGGTCGCTAAATTGCGGTGCAAAGCTAAAATTTAACTTGGTTATTACCAACCCGTTTAGCGCATTTAATTTTTCATAATTTTGAAGCCGCTTTGCAGCGCTAATCCTATTAAACAAAGGAGACTAACTTGGAAGTATACCACGATGTTGCCGATTTTCATCCTACCTCTGGTACCATCGTTACGGTGGGAACATTTGATGGAGTTCACATCGGGCATAAAACCATTATCAATCGCATCAATGAATTGGCAAAAAATCAAAACGGCGAATCCGTTCTTTTGACTTTTTGGCCACACCCTAGGTTGGTGCTCTTTCCAGATGATAACGAACTGAAGCTTCTTTCCACCCTTAGAGAAAGAATTGAGCTCTTGAGGGAATCAGGAATTGATCATTTGATCATCCATCCCTTTTCAGTCGATTTTAGTCGGATCACTGCGGTGGAATACGTTCGCGATATTTTGGTGAGAGACCTCAACGTCTCCAAATTAGTCATAGGCTATGACCATCATTTCGGTAGGAACCGTGAGGGTAATTTGGAGGAGCTTAAGAGTGTAGCCCCTGATTACGGTTTTGAAGTAGAGGAGATCTCAGCACAAGAAATTGACGACGTCAATGTGAGCTCTACAAAAATTAGAAATGCGTTATTGGATGGAGATTTGGCTAAGGCCAATGAGTTTTTGGGGTATCGGTACTCCGTTTCCGGTAAGGTTATAAAAGGACAGGAAATTGGCCGCAGTATTGGTTTTCCCACGGCCAACTTAGAACCTGATGAATCCTACAAATTGATTCCCGGTAACGGAGTATACTCTGTGGCTGTTGATTATGATGGGAGAATCTATCGCGGAATGGCTAATCTCGGGAATCGCCCTACTGTGAGTGATTCTGAAGATCGAATTTTAGAAGTCAATCTATTTGAATTTGACGGAGACCTTTACGAAAAGGAAATCAAGGTTACCTTCGTGGATCGAATTCGCGATGAGATCAAATTTGAAAGCCTTGAACAACTTCGTGCCCAGCTTCAAAAGGATGCTACTGTGGCTGGTCGTCACCTCGACGATCTTTCTGACCACGATATCATTTACTAGGGTTTCTCCCTGCACCGGTGTTAAAAACGGGCTTCTTTCCTTGAAAGGTCAGCAAGCAGCCGAATTGGATCATTTCTGCGATTGCTCATTTGAGAAGCTCCAAATCAAGAGGGCTTCATTGGTTAATCTTCCCGCTTGTGTAAGAAGTATGGATTTGACTTCTCTCAAAATTGAGAATGCACCATTGGTCAAACTCCCTGACGGAATACTGAGCTTAAAGAGGTTGGAAGAGCTCTCTTTCAAGCACACAGCACTTCCTTTTCTTCCAGAAGAAATCAATCAACTCAAGTCATTACGACGGCTCGATTTGCGCGGAACGGAGATCAATTCTCTACCGGAAGGCCTGGATCATTTGGAGAAGATCGACCTGCGCTTTACCAAAATCAATAAGTCGGATCAGAAGGCTATTCGAAATCAATACCCGCAAGTAAAAATATTCTTTTCATCACCTTGCAATTGCAAATAATATGACCGCTACAGTAGAAGTATCCATGTATCCATTGCGCGAAGATTACGAAGAGCAGATTCTAGCTTTTCTCGCTTTGCTTCACAGAGAATCAGAATTGGTGATTCGTGTAAATGCTATGAGCACTCAGGTGAAAGGCGATTATGATTTGGTGTTCGAGACATTGAAGAATGCGACCAAGGAGGTTTATAAAAACGGAGTGAAAGCCTCATTCGTGATGAAGGTTTTGCAGGCAGATCTCGATTTGGGCTATAGTTATGACGCCTGAAACGCTTGAATATACCGCCGTGGCTTTCAACATCGGATACGTGATATTGGCTGCGCGTGAGAATATTTGGTGTTGGCCATTGGGAATTATCGGATCTGCATTGAGCATTTGGCTTTTTATCGATTCGAAAATCTATGCCGAGTCGGTGCTATTCACATATTACGTTATCATGGGGTTTTACGGCTGGAGGGCTTGGAATCGAGGAAAAAGCGATTCCGGCAAATTTGAAATCAGAACCTTGACTATTCCGATTCACTTGGGTATTCTGCTTGGAGGATATGCCGCTACCGTTGGGCTTTTTTTTCTTCTGAAGACATTCACGGATGCTGAGATGCCACTGCTTGATTCCTTCACCACCATCTTTAGCTTCATTGCCACCTGGATGGTCGCCAAGAGAATCATCGAAAATTGGCTTTACTGGATTTGCATCAATGCCTTAACCATTTATCTTTATTATTCTCGCGATCTCAATGTCTATGCAATGCTTTCAGTGGTCTACACTGTTTTGGCCGTTTACGGTTATTTCGCTTGGCGAAAAGATTTTGAAAAACAAACCCTCACCTCATGATTCGCATTGCTATCACAGGTCCTGAAAGCAGCGGGAAGTCTGATTTGGCGAAAGCCTTAGCACAACATTTCGATACGACGCATGCCCCCGAGTATGCCCGCATATATTTGGAAAAGAACGGGCCCGAATATGCCTACCAAGACTTGGATGAGATTTGTCGAGGTCAAATAGCCCAGGAACAAAAGGCCTTGGCTGCGGCCAAAAGAATCTGCTTCTTCGATACCGATATGTTGGTTCTAAAAATCTGGTCGAAATTTCGCTTCGGCCGAGTTTCTAATGTCATCGAACAAGCCATGAGCGAAAGAAAATACGATCACTATTTGCTTTGCAAGCCCGATCTACCGTGGTCATTAGACCCTCTTCGCGAAAGTCCATCTGACGCAGAGCGGAATGTTTTATTCACTTTTTACCGAAATGAATTGGAAAGCGGTCGCTGCTCTTATTCCATCGTAGAAGGTGAGGAGAATGAACGACTTCATTCAGCAGTCAGCGCCTTAGAAAGGCTGAAGTTGGTTTAAACATGCAGAATAGTCTTAAAAAAACAATCGACCACTTTTCTATGTCAAAATCCTTGATTTGAAATTTCAACCGATTACATTTGACCCATCTCACAGGGGTGCCTTACACGAAACGGTCAAACGAGACCATTCATAAAGGCTGAGATCATACCCTATGTCCTCAAATCGTAGAGGACATATACCTGATCCGGATAATGCCGGCGTAGGGAGCTAATTGTTTTGGTTATCGACTGCCCCCAAGCACGAGACCTCAACTAAAAAATTAATTGAAATGATTCAAAAATTAAGTTCAGCCATAGCGGCTGTGATGTTCCTGTTTGCAGGAGCAAATGGACAAGATCTGATCCAAGGAACGGTGATGGATGCGGACGGTAATCCGCTGGTAGCGGCTACTGTTCAAATTTATGGTAAATCGCTTGGCACTTATTCCAATGCTAAGGGAGCCTACAAATTCTCCAATTTGAAGTCTGGAGATTATACCCTCTTGTTTTCATATTTAGGTATGGAGCCTGTGAAGAAAGAGGTCACGCTTTCGGGCGTTGCGGTTGTGGATGTTGTGATGCAATCCAGTACCTATGTTTCTGAAGGCGTCACCATTACAGCGGTGCGCGCCGAGGCGGATGAGCCCGTCTCGCAAGTGACACGTGGCCTCAAGACCATCGAGTCAAATTTTCAAGGGCAGGACGCGGGGTTTTTATTGGAAAAATTATCTCCATCCATCGTTACCTATTCTGAAAGTGGAACGAATTTCTCGAATTATGCGGGATTCCGTTTGCGCGGAATGGATCAAACTCGGGTCAATATGACCCTCAATGGAGTTCCATTGAACGACATGATTGACCAAGGAGTATTCTTTTCAAACTTCACAGATTTTGGAAATAGTATTCAATCGGTTCAAATCCAGCGAGGTGCTGGAACGAGCTCCAACGGAACATCGTCGTATGCGGGTTCTATCAACTTTGAATCGATCAATGTATACGATACCGTTCCTTCGGCTCAGGTGCAGCTCACTGGCGGATCCTTCAACACCTTTCGCGCCAGCGCCGAAGTGCAAACAGGCAGAATGGAAAACAATTTGGCTTTCTACGCTCGATATGCTGGAATGACTTCAGATGGGTACCGAGATAACACGGGTACAGATTCGAGATCGTTTTTCTTTTCAGGAGCTTATTTTGCCAAAAAGCATACTCTGAAATTTACGGGTTTCGTTGGTCGATCTCAGAATGAACTCGGCTATTCCCCCGTTTCCATTGAGGACATCCGGAATAATCCCAGAACCAACTATATCTCGCCAAACGATGTGGATGACTTCGGGCAATGGATGGCGCAGTTTCAGCACAATTACGAAATCAACAAGCGAATATCTCTAGTCAGCACAGTTTATGTTAACGGAGCTGGTGGCGATTTCCCTTTTGGATTTGAGGATGAGGCTGGTGCGTTTACACAAATCAATTATCCGCTATACAACCAGCACATTGGAGCTATGTCGCAGCTCAATGTCCGGTCGGATGACAATAAAACTCGAATGAATTTTGGCCTGCATGGATATACATTCGGCCGTGAGAACATCGAGCAGATTATTCCCGATTACGACAATCCTTATTATGAAGATGAGTCGCGGAAAAACGAATTCGCTGCCTTTGCGAAAGCCCGCCACTCATTTGGATCGTTAACGGTATTTGGAGATGTACAGATTCGTGCAGTGCAATTGGCGTTAACACCTGATAGCGAATTTCTTGGGTCTGACACTGCCATTCCTGATCGTGAGTGGTTGTTTGTAAACCCGCGAGCTGGAGTAACGTATGCGTTCACCGATCGGATCAGCGGATACGCCTCGATTGGACGGACGGGTCGCGAACCAACGAGGTTCGATATTCTTGGTTCAACACAAATAAACGCGGGGAACATCGGTATTGCTCAAAATGAAAATTCGGTAAAGCCCGAATATGTGAATGATCTGGAGGTAGGAGCCAAGCTTCAAGGTCAGAGTTTCGCCGTGAACGCGAATTTCTTCTTTATGCAATTTGAAAATGAGATTGCTCCTATTGGAGCTTTTATTCCGGAAGGGTTCGTTCAAGTTTATGAAAATCAAGAATCCAGCTACCGAACCGGTATTGAACTGGACTATTCGTGCCGTATACTTCCGATACTAAGGTTATTTGGAAATGCGACCTATATGCAGAGCCGTATTTCTGAATATATTCCCACCGACAGTGATGAAACCTTTACCGACATCACCCCAATATTGAGTCCTGAATGGAATGTTCGTGCCAGCCTCGAAGTAGAAGTTATCGAGGATCTCTTTGTCTATTTCTCAGCGCGCTATTTGAGCGAAAGCTATTTGGAGTTGACCAACAATTCTGAATTGATCATCCCTGAATCATTCGTGGCCGACGTAGGCGTGAGGTATACTATCCTGAAAAAGTATGAAATCAAAGTAGACTTGAACAACGTTTTTGACAACCTCTACTATACCAATGGTGCTCCTATTGATAATTTTGAGGGCACCTTCAGTCCTGGATTTTTTGTTCAGCCACCGCGAAATGTATTTGCAACGCTGACAATGCGATTTTAGAAAGCATCAGCAGCTTCCAAGGCCTTTTTGAAAACGATATGCGGTGCTTCTTCCGAGTTCCAAACCGAACCGAGGAGCACCGCTCCTTCAAATCCTAAATCGGCTATTTCGGGAATTCTCTCAGCATCTACACCACCCAAGGCAAAAACGGGCTGTCTGGCTTGTGGAATCATGATGAGCAGCGCTCTTTTGCTGAATCCTCCTGACAAGGTGCTGTGCGTAATGCTATCGAAAACAGGACTCAAAAAAGTGTAAGAGTATTTGCGCTTTTCGTTGGTGATGTCTGTAAGCTTGTGAAAGGTTCGCGTCACCAAAAGGTTTTTATCGAATTTCCTTTTTAAGTAAAGGCGGAACCCGTAAAATTTCCCGCGCTTTCTGTGTTTTCTACTCAAGTGAATTCCTCCCAGTTTTAAACTGGCAGCTAGACCGTGGTAGCTATGTATGACCAAACGCTTTCGGTATTTTTCTGGAAACAACTTAATATACTCCGTCAATTCTTTACGGTTCAACCTTGGTTTTCTGATGTGAAAATGCTCCAATCCTGCCTCAAACATTCTGATCACCTCGACGATTTCATCGGGCTGATCTTTTGGACTGGATACGACAACGATTTTCATGTCGACTGGGTTTTTAATAAACCCAATTCTTGAATCAAATGGGGATTCTCTTCTGCTCCGTTGCCAACAACGATCATATCTGCTCCTGCTTCAAATGCTTTTGCGGCCGCTGCACCACTTCTGATTCCGCCTCCTACGATTAACGGGAGGTCTATGGATTTCCTTACTTCAGAAATCATCTTGGGACTCACAGCCTTGTCGGCTCCGCTGCCACCATCGAGATACATGAGTTTCAGTCCGAGCATTTCTCCAGCCATGGCTGTCGCTGCGGCTATGCCAGGTTTGTGATAGGGTATCGGTTGGGTGCCGCTGACATATTCAGCGGTGGTTGGTCTTCCGCAACCTATTAATAGGTATCCAGTGGGAAGAATTTCCAATGACGCGTTTTTCAACAAAGGTGCTGCCGCCACGTGATGCCCAATCAAGTATTCGGAATTTCTTCCGCTCAATAGACTTAAAAAAAGAATGGCATCTGCCTCTGTGCGAATTTGAGCAGGACTCGATGGGAACAAGATCACAGGAATGGTTGTAATCTCTTTGATCATCTTTAAGGAATCAAATTCCTCATTTTTCGTAATGAGGCTTCCGCCAAAGAGGATAAAGTCAATGGAAGCATTTTCGGCTTTTCTCACCACATCCATCACCTGATCTGAGTTTTGAATTGAGTCAGGGTCAATTAAAAGAGCTAGCAATTTCTTGCCTTCTGCTTTTGCATGAATTATAGAGTCGAGGATTTTCATCATTTAGCCCAAAAGTATCTATTCGAGCACATACGCCAAACTCAGGTCATCGAGAAAATCGCCAAAAAGAGTATGAACGGCCGTTCTGTCTTGGCGTGGCAAGCTGACATTTACCGTGTTGGTAACGGGGTCGTGGTTTTCAATAATCACCGCTTTGAAAGGAACTCCTGTACCATAATATTTAAAAACGGCTTCTTTTATGGACCAAGTGAGAGAAAGTGCAGCCAATTCTGAAGGGGCTTTTATCTGCTTCAACTCCTCAGAATTCGTGAATTTGTCTTGAATTTTTTTCAACTTATCATTGAAAACCTGTACATCAAGCCCCGCATTTTTTTGCGAAAGCATAAGACCCACCACATTATCTGAATGTGAAAATGAAATTTGTGGTCCGTTATAAAGATGGGGTTTACGCTCCTTGTAAAAGTCGATCGCTGCGGGGTGAGAAGTGATAAGCAGAAATCTCGAAGCATACCACTGCAGTGCCTTCTCGGGTCTTTTTATCCTATCTCCCACTTCTGTCGGGAACCCTTCGTCAATTAGTTTGTTTCTAAAATAAGATGCCTCTTCCGTGATTTTCCAAAGGGTGACTTCGCAATCTGAATGAGACCTGTGATAGTGGAGTGGCATCGTGCAAATATCTAATTATTAAGGTGTCGATTGAAGACTTCAAGGTTCTTCGTATCTTTGCGCCTCGAAATCAAAAAGATTACAAAAGAATGAGCAATTCTGCCGAAACACAAAAGTTACCTTATAAAGTTAAGGACATCACCCTAGCCGACTGGGGAAGAAAAGAAATTCAGCTTGCAGAAGCTGAAATGCCCGGATTGATGGCATTGAGAGAAGAGTACGGAAAGGAGAAGCCATTGAAAGGCGCTCGCATCGCGGGTTGTCTTCACATGACTGTGCAAACTGCAGTACTAATTGAGACCTTGGTGGAATTGGGAGCAGATGTGACTTGGTCCAGCTGTAACATTTTCTCTACTCAAGACCACGCTGCCGCGGCTATCGCTGAAACGGGCGTTCCTGTATATGCTTGGAAAGGTATGACCGACGAAGAATTTGACTGGTGTATCGAGCAGACGATCATCTTCCCTGACGGGCAGCCGTTGAACATGATTCTGGACGATGGCGGTGACCTTACTAATATGGTATTGGACAACTACCCTGAGCTGGTAGATGCTATCAAAGGTCTTTCAGAAGAAACGACTACAGGTGTTCACCGTCTGTATGAGCGCATGCGTAACGGAACACTTACGATGCCTGCAATCAATGTGAACGACTCTGTAACCAAGTCTAAGTTTGACAACAAGTACGGATGTAAAGAATCATTGGTAGATGCGATCCGTCGTGCTACTGATGTGATGATGGCCGGAAAAGTTGCCGTGGTTGCCGGATACGGAGATGTGGGTAAAGGTTCTGCTGCTTCATTGAGAGGTGCTGGTGCTCGCGTTATTGTTACCGAGATTGATCCGATCTGTGCGCTTCAAGCTGCTATGGATGGTTTTGAGGTAAAGAAAATGATAGATGCTGTAGCTGAATCTGACATCGTTGTTACTGCCACAGGTAATAAGGACATCATCAGCGAGAAGCACTTCAAAGCAATGAAGGACAAAGCGATTGTCTGCAACATTGGTCATTTTGACAATGAAATTGACGTAGCTTACCTGAAGAAAAATTGGGAGCATACCAATATTAAGCCTCAAGTAGATATGTTCACATTGGGCGGAAAAGACTTGATCCTGTTGGCTGAGGGTCGATTGGTAAACTTGGGTTGCGCCACAGGACACCCTTCATTTGTGATGTCAAATTCCTTCACGAACCAAACTTTGGCTCAAATGGAATTGTGGAACAACACCGATCAGTACGAGAACAAAGTATACACTTTGCCAAAGCATTTGGATGAGAAGGTGGCCATGCTTCACTTGAGTAAAATCGGAGTTGAACTTGAAACGCTTAGCAAAGAGCAAGCTGACTATATCGGTGTAACAGTCGAAGGTCCATTCAAAACAGACGAGTACCGATACTAAAAGATAGTATTCCGTATAAAAGTAAAAGGCCGCTTCAATCGAAGCGGCCTTTTTTCTTGTACTTTCTTTTTATTAAAAGTCAGCATGTTCAGTATTCGGCTTATCGAATCAAAAAGTATTCTCATCTCTAAGCTTTAATTGAATATCCTAAGTTGATCTGAGTTCTGGTTAAACTGAGTCTGAAATGGTTGCAATTGAAATTGGGCAGGACCTTCTACCACGTTCCCCGTAATGATTTCAAAAACAGAGCCACAACATACCGTATCTTTTGCAGTAAGGCCTGAGTTTTCGTCTACATAAACCCTACATGCTTCGGGCACATTAAATGTGCAATGTCGGTCAAAGGCTGAAAATTCATCATTACTTACCCTATACACAATAATCCCCCTGGATCCTCCCGTTAAGTAAAGCCAACCTCCCGGGTTGAGGAGAATGTTATATTCGGGCAGATTTAAGTTTAGGGTAATATCAGTTTGAATAATAGGGACTCTTTCATTTTCATCGTCGTCATCGCGACAGCCTGTCGTTATGATAAATATGAATATCAGCGGAAGACTTCCAATAGTTAGGAGACGTTTCAATCTTGTATATCTTCGAGTCATCATGAGTAAACGCAAAAATAGCCTTCGCATTTTAATTATTGTCATTTCAGGGTTGTTGATCTCAATAAGTGCCTCAGCACAAAAAAAAGAAAAGAGAGTCAAAACGAAGAAGCAATACAAGGAGTTTAAAAAGCTTCAAGACGATAGAGAGGAGCAAGATGCTGAAGCTATAGAAAAAGGACGTGAGAAGCACGAAAAGCTTCAGACCAAGCAGACTAAGAAGCGAATGAAAAAGAATGAGCGCCGAATGAGACGCGTGAAAAGGGATAGAAACGAGGACGGATTTTTCACTCGGCTATTCACCAAAAAGCCTCGCTAATTCTATTTAGGATTCCCCTGAGATGTAAAGATTTGTGAATTCGTTTAGGGGTTTTTCTTGTTGAGAACGAATTTCTCACCTTATCTTTGGAGTCTCGAAAGAGAAAAATTACACTCTGCTTGGGGTTCATTTCGACCCTTAATCGTTAGCCGTCAGAAGCTTGGTTTGTTAAATGTTTTATGATTTTTGAGCCGCAGTTGGCGCTTTGCTGAAGTGAATCAAAATTCTATATATTTACGGCCTTGTTGCGAAAAAGTTAAAAATTGTAAACCGAGATTTATGGTGCGTAACCTCTACCTACTGGGATTTGTATTCTTTGTATTCTCTACTTCACTGTTTGCCCAGGTTGGATCGGGTACCTTGAAGGGGACACTAACAGATTCAGAGACGGGAGAACCCCTCCCTTTCGTAAATATTGTACTTCAAAAAGGAGACCGACAGGTTACCGGAAGTGCCACGGATTTTGACGGAAACTATACCATTAAACCAATTCCTCCAGGGACTTATGATGTCCTCGTTTCCTACGTTGGATACAATGCCAAGAAAATCGAAGGGGTAAAAATTAATAACGATAAAATCACTTTCGTGAATATACCTCTTGAACAAGGTATTAAGCTGAAAGAGTTTGAAGTTGTTGAATATAGTGTTCCACTTATTGATAAGGATGGTGGTTCTTCAGGAGGTACCGTTAGTCGTGAGGATATCCAGAAGATGCCCGGTCGAAGTGCAAACTCTATCGCCGCTACGGTTGGAGGAGTTCAGCAGAATGGTAACGGAACATCCATACGTGGTGCGCGTGAAGGAAACACCTTTTACTACATCGACGGAATCAAGATTCGAGGTAACACCAACTTACCGAAAGCCGCTATTGAAGAAGTGCAAGTAATGACGGGTGGTATTCCAGCCAGCTACGGAGATGCAACTGGAGGTATTATCGCAATTACTACTCGTGGTGCAAGCAGTCAGTGGTTTGGAGGTATTGATATTTTAACCTCAGGTTTTGCCAATCAAGATGGTGGCGGTGTAGGTCTTGACCGCTACTCTCAAACACAAATCGAAGGAGTTCTCTCCGGGCCACTTCTTTGGAAAAAGAATGCTGCGGGAGAAAAGGAACGTCCAATGCTGGGTTTCTTCCTCTCTGCCAACTACCGAAACTTTATGGACACACGTCCACTAGCCACAGGGTCATTCCGTATTAAAGAGGATGTTCGAAATCGTTTGGTCGCTGACCCTTTGAACTTCACTTTGCAAGACGGTGGAACAGCCGTAGGACAGGGTGGTGTATTTATAGACGAAGATGGAAACCCTGCGGACGCCAGCCAATTCTTAGACCAAGTACAAGCAAACAATAACGCTGAGTTCTTGCGATCTAGTGATTGGGAGGAGATTCCTGCTCGTCAAAACGGTAGACTTCAAGCTGTATCTCTGACAACGAAACTAGATGTTGCAACGACTCCGAATATTGATTTATCATTTGGGGGTACTTATGATTATTCTACGAATAAAAACTGGAGCTACAACAATAGTTTGTTCAATTCAGCGAATAACGGTGAATCCATCAATCAGACCTTTAGAATTTTTGGAAGATTCACTCAGCGATTTGCTAATAGCCAAGAAGAAGAGGGTGGATTGATAAAGAATGCTTTCTACTCGCTCATGGTAGATTATAGCCAGATTAACGGGCGTACTCAAGATCCGAGACATGAGGATAATCTTTTTAACTATGGATACGTAGGGAAGTTTGAGACAATTGAGGAGCCTTTCTTTCAGTACATCCAAGCAAACGATTCCCTAACTACTTCAGGGTTTTATCAAAATGGGTTCGTTCCCAGAGAGATTATTTTCACTCCAAGCGACGTGAATTCTGATTTGGCTTCTTACACTTCCGATTTGTTTCAATTTTTTGACGCAAACGGTATCCCTGTGGTTACGGAAAATCAAATTGATGCTTCCGGTGGTTTAAGAAACGGAAGAACTCCTGGTTCTATATTCAACTTGTATAACCCAATAGGTTCACCTTTTGGGACTTATCAAACGTTTGACATCAATCAATTTAGGATTACCGGTTCCGGTTCGGCCGATATCGGAAACCACGCCATTACGCTTGGATTTGAATTCGAGCAATACACAGAAAGGAACTTCAGTGTTGCGCCTATCGGACTATGGAATTTAGCGCGTCAATACACCAATGCCCATTTGGAGCAGTTTGATACGAGCGTACCTTCTGATACACTTACAGGTTTGGGTGTCGATCCTTTCTTTACTTATGACAGAATTATCAGTTTAGATAATCAACAGACTTTTGATAGAAATCTGAGAACATCTCTTGGACTCAATCCGAACGGAGATGATATCATCTACGTTGATGCTCTTGACCCTGAGCTTTTCGAACTCGACATGTTCAGTGCCGACGAATTATTGAATCAAGGAAATAATTTGGTTTCGTACTACGGTTATGACTACAAAGGTGACCGGCTAACGGGTGGAAGACCTACCATTGATGACTTCTTCACTGAAAGAGATGAGAACGGTGATTTCACTCGACCAATAGGTGCTTTTGAGCCGATATATATCGCGGGTTATATCATGGATAAGTTCACCTTCGATGACATCATCTTCAATGTTGGGCTTCGTGTGGACCGTTATGATGCCAACCAGTCTGTGTTGAAAGATCAGTTTGTGATCGGAGAAGCTTTGACGGTGCAAGACACAAGAAATAGTGGTGAGGGTGGAAGATTGCTTCCTGATGAGATCCGTCAGCATCCATCAGTTGTTGGAGACGATTGGGTTGTTTATGTGAACGATCTTCAAAATCCAACGGCCATTAACGGATACCGCGATGGTAACACTTGGTACAATGCTCAAGGTGTTGAGATTCCTGATCCACGTGCTATTAGAACGAACTCTGGTATCGCTCCTCTTTTAGCTGATCCTGACGCAGTTGGAGAAAACCTGAATTCAGGTGCTTTTGAAGATTACGACCCGCAGTGGAATATAATGCCACGTATCTCTTTCTCATTCCCTATTTCGGATGAGGCGGTTTTCTTTGCTCACTATGACGTGTTGACGCAGAGACCTACAGGGCAGAATATAAATAACCCGATCAATTACCTTTTTATTCAGAATATTGGTCAAACAGCTATCGCGAATCCAAACTTGCGCCCTACTAGAACCATTGACTACGAGTTGGGTTTCCAACAAGTATTGTCTAGAACTTCATCGCTAAAGATTGCAGCTTTCTATCGTGAAACGCGTGATGAGATTCAAGTGCGTAACTTATTAGAGGCATATCCTGTGACTTATAACTCTTTCGACAATTTTGACTTCGGAACAGTAAAAGGACTTACGTTAACATATGATTTGAGAAGAACAGGTAATGTAACACTGCGTGTTGCTTATACCTTGCAGTTCGCTTCTGCTACGGGTTCCAATGCAGGTTCAGCTATCAACTTAGTTAATTCAGGTGAACCTAACTTACGTGTGATCTTCCCAACAAGTAGAGACCAAAGACACTTATTGATTACCACTTTTGACTATCGATATGGTTCAGGAGCAGATTACAATGGACCTACCATTGGAGGTAAACAAATACTTGCAAATGCAGGCTTAAACATTGTGGGGACTCTAGGCTCAGGAACGCCATACTCTCAGCAGAGATTAGTTACGGGTACTCAACTTCAAAGCGGGGGAGGTACTCCACAGCTAGAAGGATTGGTAAACGGTTCTAGGCTACCGTGGCAGTTTAATGTGAACGCTCAAATAGATAAATCATGGGAGTTGAAATTTGGAAAAGGTGAAGAGAAGAAAACAGCTTTCCTTAATGCTTATCTACTTGTAAATAATGTTTTGAATACAATGAACATTATCAATGTTTACCGATTCACAGGAAACCCTGACAATGACGGGTATTTAGAATCACCTAGGTTCCAGCCTAACATCGAGGCGCAAATTGATCCGGAAGCTTTCCGTCAGATGTATGCTTTGAAGGTGAATAATCCATTTAATTTTTCTGTTCCCAGAACTATCCAGTTGGGAGTGAGACTTGACTTTTAATTAAGAATGAACATTAAATCTAATACTATGAGAGTGTCCAAAATCGTCTTGATTTTTACAGCTCTGCTCTTGGGCTTAACTACCAGCGTATCAGCGCGAGAATATTTAGGTCCTAAATCGAATTCATCCCAAGCCAATGTGAAGGCCAAGGCAGCTACTTGTTCACCTGCGCAAACGCAGAATGAGTTTTTCGTCAATAATGTGCGAACTGCAGCTGAGACCGGAGGAAATACTTGGTATGACCGAGGGAATGGCTTGCCATTTTACGAAGTTCCTGCGGGTGGTGGAAATCACGCGATTTTTGCGGGTGCATTATGGATGGGAGGAACTGATCCTGCGGGTAACTTGAAGTTAGCAGCAGTTCGATTCCGTCAAAACGGAAATGACTTCTGGCCTGGTCCCCTAACGGATGATGGTGCTGCAACTATTGACGATGCGACTTGTGAAGCTTACGACACGTTTTTCAATATGTCTCGTCAGGCAGTGGAAACACACCGTTACTTCTACACGCTGGTTAACCAAGGAATAGACCCGAGCACAGATCCTTTGTTTGAGGATGGGTACTCAATTCCTACTGAAATTCTTGAATGGCCTGCTCATGGTAATACGGGATTAGGTCAAAGCTTCAATTTGGCACCCTTTGCTGATTTGAGAGATCCTGTAACGGGTGATATCCTAACCACACCAGGTCTATATGAACCTCAACAGGGAGATTATCCATTATACGATTTGGACTCTGAAATTGATTGTAGGACGAGGTTGGTTACTGATCCTGTTCCACTTTTTGGTGACTTCTCGATGTATTGGATATTTAATGACAAAGGAAATATTCACACTGAATCTCAAGGTGACCCTATTGGTATGGAAATCCAAGCACAGATGTTTGCCTTCAACACCAATGACGAGATCAATAACATGACTTTTTGCAACTATGTCCTTATCAATAGGGGCTCATTGACGTTGGAAGAAACTTTCTTTGCTCAATGGGTAGATACTGATTTGGGAAATGCTGAAGACGATTATGTAGGATGCGATGTTGGAAGAGGTTTAGGTTATTCATACAACGGGTCCAACTTTGACGGAAGCTCAGGGAGTGGTCCTGGTTATGGAACTCAACCACCTGCAATTGGAATTGATTTCTTTGAAGGACCTTACCAAGATCCTGACGGTATCAATAACCTCTACGGAATCGGAGAAGGCGAGGCTCTGAATGGATTAGGTTACAGAAATGAAGCCGATGCATTTCCAGACTCTATTATTGATAATGAGCGTTTTGGAATGAGGCGATTTTTGTATCACCAAAATTCTGAACCACCCGTTGCTACTCAAGGTCCTCAAGTAGCAGTAGAGTATTATCAAATGATGCAAGGAATTTGGAGAGATAACACTCCCATGTCATTTGGTGGTCAGGGTTATGCCCCAACCAACCCCAACGCTCTTAGGTCCGACTTCATGTTCCCGGGAGACTCAGACCCGCTTCATTGGGGTACAGGAGGCGTAGATCCGAACTACTCCACCGCAGGAGGATGGACAGAAGAGAATGAGGGAAACCCTGCTTCTGATAGAAGATTCCTTCAGTCTGCGGGTCCTTTTACACTCGATCCGGGAGAGTTTAATAACATTACAGTCGGAGCGGTTTATGCAAGAGCAACTTCAGGGGGGCCCTTCGCATCTGTAAACAGTGTGTTTGTTGCAGATGATAAGGCGCAGGCTTTGTTTGAAAACTGCTTCAGGCTATTGAGTGGTCCTGATGCTCCTGATTTGACTGTTCAAGAACTTGACAGAACGTTGATCTTCTATTTGAGGAACACCAACGCATTAAGTAACAACTTGGGCGAAGCTTATTTCGAGATCGATCCTACGATTCCCGAGTTTGACACTGAAGGAAACCCTTACGATCGCACTTATAATTTCCAAGGGTATCAAGTTTATCAATTGCGTGACTCTGAAGTGTCGGCAGGTGATTTGGAAGAAACTTCATTGGCAAGACTATTATTCCAAGTTGATATTGAAGATTTTAATGAGAATGGAGAGCCTATCGCTCAAATCATAAATTATGAGTTTGATGAGCAAATAGGTCTTTCTGTTCCAAGGGAGAAGGTGAACGGTCAGAATGTTGGTATCTCTCACTCGTTTGAGGTAACTGATGATCTTTTTGCGCAAGGAGACAATAGACTCATTAATTTCAAAAAATACTATTACATGGCTGTTGCCTATGGGTACAACATGTATGAGCCTTACAATCCGGATCCTGATAATCCAACGGGACAGGCTTCTCCATACTTGGTCGGACGCTCTTCCGCTACCGGTGCTATCAATCCGGTCGTGGCCATTCCATCTAAGCCAGCGCCTAGAACTTTTGGTACGGTTGCTAATTCCAGCTATGGAGACGGTTTACCAATTACCAGAATTGAAGGAACGGGTAATGGAGGAAATGAGTTGAGGTTGACACAGGGTACAATTAATAATATAATGGCTGGTGCACCTTATAAGGCTGATACTCTTGTATACGAGACTGGTTTCGGACCGTTGAATGCCAAAGTTGTTGATCCTCTTAATGTAAGAGCTGCCGATTTTGTTTTGAAATTCTATAACGATGTGGATGAGGAAGGCAACTATACTGGCGATTTTGATGATGCTCGGTGGTTTTTGATCGACAAAGCAAACCCAAATGATACAATTTTCAGTGAGAACACCATACGTGTAGCGAATGAACAAATCGTTCCTGAATATGGAATAAGCGTAGAGATAGGCCAATATGATTTTGAAATCTCGAATCCACAGGCTGAAAACACCAAGTTTATGCCAGCACTTCTAAACTCTTCTGTTTCATATAGCACTGAAGGTGGAGAATGGTTGTCAGGTGTTGCAGACCAAGAAGGATTCACTTACCTCAACTGGGTTAGAGCGGGAACTGTCGTAACAGAAGACCCTGAAGGGGATGAACCTTGTTATTTGCCGGAACCGACACCCGAGGATCCGAATCCGCTTCCACTGGATGCCTTCTGGGATGATAAGTTGGGTATTGATGACAGACAAGTTTATGAAGATGTAGTAGGAGGAACTTTTGCACCTGCTCACTTGGTAAATCAGAACAACTGTGGATTAGGTGCATTCAATACCATCGCTGAGTCTCAATCTCGAACAAATACTTCAAATCGGGATATGACTGATTTGAGTTCAATGCAGGTAGTCATTACTCCGGACAAGTCCCTTTGGACTCGTGTTCCTGTATTTGAGATGCAACATGATCCCGCTTTCTCTCAATTAGGAGTTGAAAAAATGCTATTGAGAGGAGCGCTCTCCGTCGATAAGAATGGTCTGAACCAATCTCAGGATGGAGTAAATGAGGAAGAAGCAACCTACTTTGGCGAACAAGTCTACACAACAGAATATGTAGATGAGTTAATCGATGACTTAGATGAAGATGAGCTCAATGCCTACTTGATTGCTGTTGATAGTGAATACCCTTCATTGAATATCGTAGAGGGCGTTGGATCAGATACTGAATTCTTCCCATACCGATTGGTCGGTCTCTCATTCGGAATGGGTTACTTTCCAGGTTATGCGATCAATGTTGAAACTGGCGAAAGATTGAACATGGGCTTCGCAGAGAATTCATTCTTTGGAGCTGATAATGGTAGAGATATGCTCTGGAATCCATCGGCACGTATATCTTCTCCTCTCGGACAGCAATTGTTCTTAGGAGGCGAGCATTACTTCTACGTATTCGACAATAATGCTCTATACAAAGACGATGATGGCGAATTCCCGATGTATGATGGCGGAAAGTATGCGTTTGATGCCTTTACAGATGGAAGTGCCAGTGATCGACGTAGAACTTTTGCAGGATTGGAATGGGTAGGTTTCCCGCTCTTAGCTCAAGGGTTTGAGTATCGAAGTCCTCAAGATGGATTGGTACCTGGTGAAGTGATTATTTCAGCCAGTGTTGCCAGACCTTATGAGCCTTATGCTACGGCAGCGGATGAATTAGGAGACGGATCACTTCCTTACATCCCAACGGGTGAATCACTCGAATTAAGTGATAACCAGTGGTATCCCATGTATGAATTCAGCACCAAAGGTTCAGAAGTATTCGTGAATCAAGAAGTAGTAGCCGAGGAATCATTAAATTTGATAGACATTGTACCAAATCCTTACTATGCTTACAGCTCATATGAGCAAAGTAGAGTGGACAACAGGGTGAAGTTTATCAACTTACCTCCTGAGTGTAAAATTCAAGTATTTACAGTTAACGGTACTTTGATTCGAATTCTCGAAAAAGACAATCCAAATACTTTCTTGGAATGGGATCTTAGAAACGAAGCGTTCATTCCGGTAGCAGGAGGTATTTACTTAATCCACGTGTCAGTTCCCGGCGTTGGAGAGCGAGTACTGAAGTTTTTCATGGCGACTCGACCTGCTGACTTAAGAAACCTCTAAGAATCTATTTCCTACAATCAAACGATTATGATGAATCGATATAAAAATGCAATCCTGACCTTAGCGGTTCTTTCAGGAGTTTTATTTACATCATCTGTATTTGCAGGGAACCCTGATCGCGCTGGCTCTGCGGGAGGACTGCAGTTATTGATCAATCCTTGGGCGCGCAGTGGAGCCTTCTCTGGTGCCAATATGGCTGACGCAACGCCGGTTGAGTCAATGTTTTTAAACGTGGCAGGCCTAGCTTTTGTCGAACAAACAGAAGTTTCATTTACACATACCAACTACCTTTCAGGGGCAGATGTTGCGATAAACTCCGTAGGAATTGCCCAAAGAGTAGGTGAGACAAGTGTATTGGGGATTTCGATTAGCGCAATGGATTTTGGTGATATCAGACGTACAACGACAGAGACTCCGGACGGAGACGGAACCTTCTTCAATGTGAACATGGTGAATTTAGGACTGTCTTTTGCCAAAGCCTTCTCAAATAGCATTTATGGAGGAATTACACTTAAGATTCTTTCAGAAAGTGTAGCTGACCTTAGTGCTTCCGGTGTTGCTATAGACGCAGGGATTAAGTACGTAACAGGGGAGAGAGACCAAGTTAAATTTGGTATAACGTTGAAGAATGTTGGTCCTGCGCTTTCTTTTGAAGGAGACGGGTTGAGTTTTGAAACAGAAGCTCCCGACGATTTATATGCTTTCACAGCTGAGTTGAGAAGTGCTGAATATGAACTTCCATCTCTTGTATCGATAGGTTTCAGCTATGACTTCTTATTGCCCGAAAATCACTATTTGACAGCTCATGGAACGTTCATCGCGAATTCCTTTAACAATGACAACTACTTGTTCGGTCTTGAATATAGCTTCTTGAGAAAGTTCTATTTGCGCGGTGGTTACCACTACGAAGAGAATATTTTCAATGATGCCGATCGTCGAGTTGTTTATACTGGTCTTTCAGCCGGTGCCGGACTTGAGTTTGAATTCGGTGAAAAGAGATCACGTATTAGCGTAGATTATGCCTACCGTGCTACCATGCCATTCGATGGTTCTCATTCAATAGGTGCTAGAATCCACTTGGGTCGGCCTGAGTAGATTACAGAATAACTTTTTATCTTTGCATTAATGAGAAAGCCCTGTAATGGGTTTTCTCTTTTTTGATATATACCACACTGACATGTCACAATTAAGCTATTATACTAAGGAAGGTCTCCAAAAACTCAAGGATGAGCTTGATCATCTGAAAAGAGTCGAGAGGCCCGACATCTCCAGGCAAATCGGAGAAGCAAGAGATAAAGGAGATCTTTCTGAAAATGCAGAGTATGACGCTGCAAAAGAGGCACAAGGTCATCTCGAGGCCAAAATTGCTAAACTCGAAGATGTTGTTGCCAACGCTAGGATCATTGACGAATCTCAAATAGATAATTCGAAAGCATTCATTTTGAGTACAGTTAAGATCAGAAACATCGCCAACAATGCGGAAATGTCATATACGCTGGTAGCCGAAAATGAGGCTGATTTGAAGCTGAGAAAAATTTCCATTGAATCGCCAATCGGAAAGGGTTTACTTGGAAAGGCAGTAGGAGATATTGCAGAAATTCAAATCCCTTCTGGACTCGCCAAGTTTGAAGTATTGGAAATATCTCGATAATGGCTTCAATTTTTACCAAAATTATAAGTGGTGAGATTCCATCTCATAAGGTTCATGAGAGCGATAAGTTTATTGCTTTTCTTGACATTAATCCGCTTAAAGCGGGTCACACTTTGATCGTGCCTAAAGAAGAGATCGATTACATTTTCGACATGCCTGATGGGCTGTTGAGTGAGATTCTTGTTTTCTCAAAGGAAGTTGCGCGGAAAATAGAATCAGTCGTGGAATGCGAGAGAATCGGTGTTTCGGTAATTGGTCTGGAAGTACCTCATGCTCACGTTCATCTTATTCCGATGAATTCAGTTTCTGATATGAACTTTGCTAAGCCAAAACTCGAATTGGATTCGGATTTCATGTCCGATTTAGCAGAAAAAATTCGTCAAGCTTAATTTACCCTCTTTTTCTTCCAGGATTAGCTGATAAATAGGCCTTCCATGATGAGAAGGACTCTTTTTCTTTGCTGCCTCCTTGAAATCCATGACAGACTGCCGCAGCCAGTGCATCTGATGCATCAAGACTATCGGGTAACTCTTTTAGCCGGAGGACCGTTTGAAGCATTTTCGCAACTTGTTCTTTTGACGCGTTACCATTACCGGTAACGGATTGCTTTATTTTTCGCGGAGCATATTCACAGTATGGCATGTCCCGACTCAATGCAGCAGCGATAGCCACTCCTTGAGCTCTGCCAAGCTTCAGCATAGACTGCACGTTTTTTCCGAAAAAAGGGGCTTCGATAGAAAGTTCATCGGGATGAAACTCGTCAATCAACGATACAACACGATCAAAGATTTTCTTCATTCGGACGGCATGGTCAGGATATTTCCCGAGTTTGATCACTCCATAACCTAACATTTCAAAGCGCTTCCCTTCCACCTTAATGATGCCGTACCCCATGATCGTTGTCCCCGGATCCATGCCCAAGATGATGCGCTCCTTCTTCAAAACATTACCTTTAAAGGCTAAATGTATAAAAGAGTTTCCATAGCCCTTCGGAACCCCAAGGTTTCCATTACTCTTCGTTTGGCCACGTTGACACTTCTGGGTTCTTTGGCATGGTTCAAATTCAAAGGACTGGAGTTCGCAAGTGGTTGGATTCAGGTTAGTTTGCTTTATCCTCTTTTGGTTGCTGCGCTTCTCTCAGCCTTTAATTTATCCACCGAATCCGCAAAATATCAGAGCCTGTTTGGGAAAGATCGAATTGATTTCATGAATTCCTTTCGCTCCGTGCTCGCAGGGATGAGTGTGGGAATCTGGACACCAAATCGGGTAGGGGAATTTGTGGGGCGACTCAGGTATGCTCCCTATGGTGAAAAGAAAAGATCGATGGGAGCAACGGTAACCGGCTCCTTTCTTCAAGGTGGGGTGACCGTTCTCTTTGGTTGTGTTGGCCTCATGTTGTTTGAATTCAATATGGAGATGCCGGTTAATTTGAACATGGTCTTGGCAGGTGCAATGCTTTTCGCTTTGGCTGTGGCGCTGATTTTTCGAAAAGGGCCAATTGCTCGTTTGCGTAAGAAGCATTATGAAGTCAAAGGAACTGAATTGTTGGTGGCATTCAATTGGGCGACTCTCCGATATGCTATTTTTTCAACTCAGTTTGTCATCTTGCTATTCGCCTTTGGTTTTAGCGGTACATTACTTGAAGCATTTTCAGGGGTGTTTCTACTCTACGCCATACAGTCTTACATTCCCGGGTCATTCCTGTCCGAACTTGGCGTGCGTGAAGTCCTGTCCGTCCTGTTTTTTGCATCGTTTTTCGAAAACCCAATCGGAGCACCTTTGGCCGCATTTTGCCTGTGGGTGCTGAATATTGGCCTTCCGATTCTAAGCTGGTCAGTGTATTCGGGATTTAAAAAGCTCGAAGCGTAGCCATGTACATGCTGGTATTTCTACTCAGTCTTTATTTTATTTTTCTGCTTTATAGCCTGGCGCCCGCCCCGGATATGGAGACTAGTCAAGTGCCAAAAGAGATTGAGGGCCTTTCAATTTTGATTCCATTCCGCGACGAGGCCAATAACTTGCCTCAATTATTAGAATCGCTTAAAGCTGTCAATTTTTCCTTCCCTGTCCAATTTCTATTCATCAATGACCACTCACAAGATGAGTCGGTTTCGATTGTTGAAAAATTTGAGGGAGCTCGAATTATTTCATCGGATCGGGAAGGAAAGAAATTTGCCATTCAGAAGGGCGTTGAAAGCGCCAGTTATCCTTGGGTCCTAACGCTTGATGCGGATGTGAAAATCACTCCTGAACTTTCTAGGGCTCTTGACGTCTTGGATGTGCGTCAAGGCAAGATGTTCTTGTTTTCCTTATCACCTACTCGTCGTGGAAGAATGGTCGCCGCCTTTTTTGACTTGGAGTTTATCGCCCTTCAGGCCATTGGTATTGGGATGGCTCAGAAAGGGAATCCGATTCTTTCCAACGGAGCATGCCTGCTTTTTTTGAAAGATGCGTTCTCGAAAGCAAACACGAAAAGGCAAGATTACCACATTCCTTCGGGAGACGATATTTTTGGAATGTTCGCCATCGCCGAGGTGTTTGGAAAAGAAGCAGTGAAAGTCGCTTCAGTCGAGCCATTGGTGACGGTCTCCTTTCCTGAAAAGTTAATTGAACTTCTCAGCCAAAGATCCAGATGGATTTCTAAAACATTAGATGTTCCCGATGTGAAGTATAAATTTCTTGCTTTTCTCATGGGCATTATTCATTTAACCCCTTTGTTTGTGTTGATCGCGCTGCTACTTGGATTGAGATGGCCTGATGCCCTAGCCATACTTTTTATAAAATGGTTGGGAGAGTGGATATTCTTCTGGATCGTATCAAAAAACTATCAACGCAGAGACTTACTTTTATATCTGCCTTTGTCTCAATTACTATATCCTATCTATACATTTGCCCTAATCGCTTTGGGAGTCTATCGAAAGCTCCAATTCAAGAAATCACAGCTCAATGCAGCAGGATAAGTCGGAATCACCTTTTAGGAGAAACTGGAAGCAATTCAAGCGGAATAAGACGGCTGTTTTCGGGCTTCTGGTCATTCTTATTGCAGCTTTCATTTCGATATTCGGAGCTACCATTCGCCCCGATTCCTCACCCGATGCCAATAGTCAAAATGTGAGCCTGGCAAAGAAAGGTATTGGTTTCACCGTAGATGTTTTGGAAGTGCGCAAGAACAAGTCTATCGAGCAGTCCTCTTGGTTATCCTCCCTGTTCTTTGGAGGAAAAGAATCTTCAGAACAAACCATTCCTATTTATTCTGCAGAAATACGACGTGACTCCATAGTCGGGTTCACATATGGTGGTGCTGCAGATGTAGTAGGTCAGCCATTCAAATACCACCTGGCCGATGTGGTTTACCCCTTAAAAGGCGAAGTTACGGACGTGGGATTCTATGAGTTTGAAACGATTCAGGGAGAGTCCATCCAAATTGAGAGGTCTCAACTTCTAAAAAAGGTCAACGAGAATATTGGAACGAAGACGTTTATTTTGGGGACTGATAAATTCGGAAGAGATTTGCTCAGTAGATTGATGGCGGGCACTATTATTTCGCTTTCAGTCGGTCTCATTTCTGTTTTGATTTCTTTACTTCTCGGCGTCACTCTCGGCGCAATTGCGGGTTATTTTGGTGGCAGAACGGATGATTTAATCATGTGGTTGATCAATGTCGTCTGGTCGATTCCAACACTTCTGCTCGTAATAGCCATCACGTTTGCCTTAGGAAAAGGTTTTGTACAGGTCTTCATCGCTGTGGGCCTCACAATGTGGGTAGAAGTAGCCAGGGTAGTGCGTGGACAGGTTCTTTCAGTGAAGAATCTCGAATTTGTTGAAGCTGCAAAAGTCTTGGGCTACTCCAATCCTCGAATAATTTTCAACCACATTGTTCCCAACGTCATGGGACCCGTCATTGTGATTTCAGCTGCTAATTTTGCATCAGCCATTTTGCTTGAGGCAGGCTTGAGCTTTTTGGGAATCGGGGCACAAATCCCCATGGCCTCCTGGGGACGAATGATAAAAGATCACTACCCATACATCACCACCGATTTGGCCTATCTCGCGATTCTTCCTGGACTCTGCATTGTCGTTTTGGTTTTGGCTTTTATGCTCGTTGGCAATGGGCTCCGCGAAAGCTTCGACAAGCGATCCGTTTAAAAAACCAGCAATCCGGCGATATAGATCACCGCTGCTATCAGCATAAAGTAAACAGTGAAAGGCAAAATGTCTCTCGCTTTGAGGCCTGTGATAGAGAGTAGAGGAAGTGCCCAAAATGGTTGAAGCATATTGGTTAGCTGATCTCCGTAAGCCATCGACATGATGCTTTTGCCAATGTCCAGTCCCATTTTTTGCGAAGCTTCGATTAAAATGGGCCCTTGTACCATCCATTGTCCGCCGCCGCTAGGCACGAGGATATTCACAAATCCGGCAGAGATGAAAGAAAAGATGGGGTAGGTGTTTTGATTTGAAATCGAAACGAAAAAAGCTGAGATATCACCCACAATTCCTGCACCCTTCATGATCCCGAGAATTCCGAAGTATAGCGGGAATTGGATTAGAATTCCCGATGCCCCGCCAATGGCGTCTTCGACAGCTTCGGCAAAGCTGCTCAAATTCCCATGAGCAATTAACCCAAGTCCTAGGAAGGTGGTATTGATGAAATTCGGATTTACGAAATTCCCATTGCCTGATTGGATAGAATGGGTTGCTATGGCGGCCGCTGTTATAAGAGTAGAAAGTCCCAATACCATCGACAGAGCGGGATGGAAATCGAGTTTTTCAGCGAAGCCTCTTGCCTCTGATTTCTGCTCCTTTTTCCTGAAATGATGAAGTATGTAGTGGGTTGAAATACTGTTTTTCCCGATGGCATAGGCGCAAAACGGCAAAATCAAAATCAGCGCAAGCGAAACGGATAGATTCATCGGTGAAAAAACCGTTTCACTAAATCCGACGACTGTGGGAAGTGTGCTGACATCTATTGAACTGCTCCCCTCCAGTAGGGAGGCCAAATGACCTTCCTCAGCAGCTTTAATCGTTGAACTACCTGATATTCCCCCGTGCCAAACCAGTAAGCCTGTGTAGCCACAAGCTCCGATCAGAGGGTAGTTGATTTTGTTTCCCTTCTGAACTGCATATTCACCGACTTTTCTGGCGAATATGGCCCCAAAAATCAGGGCTAGTCCCCAATTAATTAGACCAAGAATGACACAAGCTGCAGTAATAATAGCAGCAGCCTTTGGAGTGGTATCGCAATACTTTGTTGCGCGCTTGATGAAATCATCTATCGGTGGAGCCAGTGCCAGGACATGCCCCAAAACCAAAATGAGCATCATTTGGTAGGCAAACACCAAAAGCGGAGCGTTCCAAATGCCGTCATACCAGTACCCGACTACTTCTATACCATGATTTAAGAAGTTTTCGCCTGATGGCTTAAAGAAAAACACAGCCGTGCCAAATACAGCAAATGTCAATATTACTGCCAGCGTAAATGGCGATGGCAGCAGATTGTGAAATGCGCGTTCGAAACGACCGGCGACAGACATTACCTAGAAAGGAAGGTCATCGGTGCCATCATCCAAATTAGCCGGCTCGCTTTGTGGAAGTGGTGGAAGGTCGGAACCGATTTTCTCCGTTTCTGCCTTTTCCAATCTCCAAGCATCGAGAGAATTGAAAAAACGCGTTTCTCCGGTTTTCGGATTTTGCCATCTTCTTCCACGGATATTGAAATTCACCTTCAACATATCCCCTTCATTGTAAGGGTCTAGTAAATCCACTCGATCCTGAGTAAGCTGAAAAATAATTTCTTGGGGGTACTGACTTCCTTCATCAGCAATGACGAATTCGCGTTTTTTGAATTTATCGGTTACCTGTTCAGTACCGTTTTTTACTACTAATTTTCCGTTGATTGAAAACATAACTTGTAATTTTTTAATTGTTAAAACTCATGAGGGTCATCCATGCTTCTTTGACTTTTCCCTCTCTTAATAAATCATGAGCCTTCTCGTGAAGCCGTCGCTCCAGCTCGTGTGGAGAATCTTCCAGCTCTACGAAAAGATCGCTTAGTTCGATTAATCTATAGTCATTGACATCTGTCTCGTTGGGTAGCTCTTCAACATTGCCTAGACGGCCGAGGTCATTGCCTGTTAAGATAGCACTATTTCTGATTTCAGATGGTATTTGATCCACTCCAATTCCCATTGTTCTAAGTGGTTTTTCAACTTCAAATAAGGCTTCGCCATGTGCGCGGGTGTAGTAGTCTCCTCCCATACGGCCCACTGTATCGATTTTTGTTTGATCTATCTGAAGCTCCTCATTAATTAAGTCTTCACGCACGTGAATTTTCACCACCTCACAGATGATCAGGTTTCCAGCTCCTCCTTCTTTCCCAAGCTCCACGATTTCATTCACCTTGCACTCATACTGCACAGGGCTTTCTTTTACTCGCGGAGGTTTGACTATGTCAGAAGAAATCGTCGTAAGTCCTGCTTTCGCGAATTCGTTCACACCCTCCGGATATTCTGTGCTGGAAAGGGACATTTGCTCCACGATGGAATAATCCACAATATTTATAACCACTTCCGGGTGAACTTTCGCGTTCTCGTAGCTATGTTTTGTGGTATTGTCTCGACCTCTACGAGCTGGCGAAAAAATAAGAATAGGAGGATTCGCACTAAAAATGTTGAAATAGCTAAATGGAGAAAGGTTAACAACCCCATCCTTATTTACCGTACTGGCAAACGCGATGGGCCGCGGACCGATTGATCCCAGAAGGATTCCGTGTAGCTTGGCAACACTTAATTCGGAAGGAATAAAACTGCGCATAATCCGTTTTTTGCAAAAGTAAAAACTTTAATTCCTTAGAGAGTTTGTCGGAACGCTTTGTGAATAATTCTTTCTAACTATCTTTGCGGTCGCCAAAGCGCAAAAAGCGGATGTGGTGAAATTGGTAGACACGCTAGACTTAGGATCTAGTGCCGCGAGGCTTGGGGGTTCGAGTCCCTTCATCCGCACAACACTTCGGGAGTCCATACGGACTCCCTTTTTATTTGAGTTGAAATGGCGGCCAATCGACCGTCATTTCTAAGATTTACAGTATATTTGCACCCCGATTTTCAAAGGGATGATCATATTTAATGCCTTGTTTTTATGCAGATTACACAAGAGAAAATAGACGAAAAAAATGCTCTTCTAAAAATTAAAGTAGAGCCAACGGATTATAACGATAGATACAGTGAAGCACTGAAGCGCGCTCGCAAGCAAGTTCAAATGCCAGGTTTCCGTCCGGGGAAAATCCCAATGGGGGTTATTAAAAGCCGCTACGGTAAGTCATTGCTTGCTGAAGAGATGAACGAAATGCTCAACCAGAGCATTCAATCTTATATAGCTGAGCAAGACTTGAAAATTTTGGGCAGCCCAATGCCGAAAGAAGATCATGTTGACAATGGAAATTGGGATAATCCTGGAGATTTTGAATTTGTTTATGAATTAGGACTAGCTCCAAAATTGGATGTCGAAATTTCCAATAAGACCAAGCTAAACTACTATACCATCAAGATCGACAAGAAACTTGTTGATGACGAGGTGAACCGAATTGCTCGTCGCTACGGCAAAGTAGAAGACGTAGAAAAGGCAGGAGATAACGATATGCTCGTAGGAGATTTCGTGGAACTTGATAATAACGGAGAAGTTGTGCCGGGTGGTGTAATGAATCAGAGTACCGTTTCTCTGGAATTCATTGACAAGGATCAGGCTAAAAAGTTCTTTGGTTTGAAAATAGGTGACGAGTTAAACGTGCAGCCCTCGTTGCTAGCCAAGGATAACGATGACTTAGGGAGAATGCTTGGTCTTACAGGAGATGCACTAGCTAGCTCAGGAGACAATTACAAATTTATCGTTCGTGAGGTGAAGCATATGGAAGCTGCGGAGCTAAACGAAGAATTTTTCAAAAAGACTTTTGGCGAAGACGGCGAAGTGAAGACGGAGAAAGATTTTCGCGAAAAAGTATCTTCTGATCTGGGAAAACACTTCGTTAGCGATAGCGACCGACTCTTCAAAAGAGACATCAGCAAAGAGATGATTGCGAAGTACAATCCCGATCTACCGGATGAATTCTTGAAGAGATGGATTAGATTGACTAATGAGAATCCGATCTCGGCAGAAGAAGTGGAAAGAGACTACGCTGAATACCGCAAAAGTTTGCAGTGGCAATTGATTTTCAACGAGCTCGTAAGTCAAGATGCGATTAAAGTGAGTCAAGATGATGTTGTTGAGAAGACCAAAGAGCTTTTGGTAGGAAACTACGCTCAGTATGGTATGCCTGCTCCTGAAGATAAGGAGCTCGAAGAGTCTGCTAAAAGAGTACTTGGAAATCAGGAAGAAGCACGTAAAATTTACGATATGCTTTATGATGAGAAGCTAATCACTTACGTGAAGGAAAACGCTAGTGTGAGTGATAAAGAAGTGTCGTTTGATAAGTTTGTCGAATTGGCGTCTGAAGCTTAATCAACCTTTCGGTAACTTTCACGTTTCAATCACATAGCAAGAGCACATGTCAGAACATAAAGAATTCGAAAAATACGCTAAGAACCACCACAACATCAACAGTATGTACTACCACGATTATGCGAAGGCACTTACGCCTTACATTATCGAGGAGAGACAAATGAATGTGGCCCAAATGGACGTTTTTTCACGTCTGATGATGGACCGCATCATTTTCCTAGGTACAGGAATCGATGATCAGGTGGCCAATATCATTCAGGCCCAACTCCTTTTTCTTGAGAGTGTGGATCCTAAGAAGGATATTCAAATCTACCTTAATTCTCCGGGAGGATCTGTTTACGCAGGTTTGGGGATTTATGACACAATGCAGTATATCTCACCGAATGTTGCTACTATCTGCACAGGTATGGCTGCATCCATGGGTGCCGTATTGCTTTGCGCAGGAGAGAATGGGAAAAGAACGGCATTGAAGCATTCACGGGTAATGATTCACCAACCACTTGGAGGCGCTCAAGGTCAGGCTTCTGATATCGAGATCACTGCTAAAGAAATTATCAAGCTTCGCAAAGAACTCTACGATATCATCGCAAATCACAGTGGCCAAACTTTCGAAAAGGTAAGTGAGGACAGCGATCGAGATTTCTGGATGACTGCTGACGAGGCCAAGGAGTACGGTATGCTCGACGAAGTATTGGTGAAGAATCCAAAGCACTAAAAAATACACGCAATGGCTGGTAGTGAAAAACGAGAAGTGAAGTGTTCTTTCTGCGGGAGAAATAAGAGTGATGTAAATGTTCTTATAGCCGGAGTTACGGGTCATATTTGTGACAATTGCATTACTCAAGCTCAGAGTATCATAAAAGAAGAGCTTTCGCAAAAAGCACATACTCAGCTTGAGTCTAGCTTGGTTTTACAAAAGCCGGCTGAGATAAAAGCCTACTTAGACAATTTTGTCATCGGTCAAGATGATGCCAAAAGAACGCTGTCAGTAGCGGTTTACAACCATTATAAGCGACTGCTTCAGAAAACCGAAGATGAAGACGAAGATGAAGTTGAGATTGAAAAATCCAATATTGTTTTCGTAGGTGAAACGGGTACGGGTAAAACCTTGATGGCTAAGACCATTGCCCGCATGTTGAATGTTCCTTTTTGTATTGCTGATGCTACGATTCTTACCGAAGCAGGCTATGTAGGAGAAGATGTAGAGAGCATACTTTCTCGACTTCTTCAAGCGGCAGATTACGATGTGCCCACAGCTGAGAGAGGAATTGTATTTATCGATGAAATTGATAAGATTGCTCGTAAGAGTGACAATGCCAGTATCACACGCGATGTAAGCGGAGAAGGAGTTCAACAAGCTCTTCTGAAGCTACTCGAAGGTTCAGAAGTAAATGTGCCACCCCAAGGTGGTAGAAAGCACCCTGAACAGAAGTTGATTCAAATCAATACGAAGAATGTTCTCTTTATTTGTGGAGGAGCCTTTGACGGAATTAAAAAGCTCATCGAGCGCAGAGTGAAGACTTCCACCATTGGATACAGCTCTAGTACTGAGAATGCAGATTTTGATCCCGACCATATTCTTCAGTATGTATCACCTGTAGATTTAAAAAGCTTTGGACTAATTCCCGAACTTATCGGAAGATTCCCGGTATTGACTTACCTCAATCCGTTGGACCGCGAGACACTCAGAAGAATACTAACTGAGCCTAGAAATGCTTTGGTTAAGCAGTATGTGAAGCTATTTGAAATGGATGACGTGAAGCTTTCTTTTGAAAAGGAAGCGCTGGATTTCATTGTTGATAAAGCAATGGAGTATAAACTAGGTGCCAGAGGTCTTCGCTCCATTTGTGAGGCAATCATGACCGACTTGATGTATGAAATTCCAGGTTCTAATGATATCAAGAGCTTCAAAATAACTGCTAAATACGCTAAAGAGAAGTTTAGCAAATCGAAAATATCACAGCTGAAAGCTGCCTAAATTCTTATAAATCAATCCCAATTAACCCATGAAAAAAACAGTATTAGTATTGGCTTTTGCCATCGCTACATTATTTTCAAGTGCACAATACTTTCCTTCTCCCAGCCCTTTGGCTCGTGAGTATCAGATGGTAGGCCTTACTGAAATGGAAGTTGAATACAGCCGCCCGGGGGTAAAAGACCGTGTGATCTTCGGTGAGCTTGTTCCTTTTGATAAGATCTGGAGAACAGGTGCAAACAAAGCAACAAAAATCACTTTCAGCAATGATGTGAGCTTTAACGGCACAGTAGTAGAGGCTGGTACATATGCCATCTTTACCATTCCTATGAAAGATAAGATTATGGTGATGCTTAACTCTAACGCTGATCAAGGCGGAACGGGTAACTATGACGAAAGCTTAAACGTGGCTACTACTGAAGTGCCTTTCAAGAAAGGTTCTCAGACGGTTGAGCGTATGCGTTTCTCTTTCGAGAATGTAGAAGATAGTAAGGTGGACTTGATTTTTGAGTGGAGCAATATGATGTTCTCTATTCCCATTTCTGTTGACACCGACATGCTGACTCAAAAAAGCATGGAAAAAAAGATGAAAGAAATCGAAGGTGAATTTGGATTCTACGAGGACGCAGCCAGTTACTACTTAGCTAATGATAAAGATCCTCAGATGGCACTTGAGTGGGCTAAGAAATCTGTAGAGATGAAAGAGGTATTCTGGAATACACACACGCTAGCTAAGGCATACAAAGCCGTTGGAGACAAGAAAATGGCTTTGGCCACTGCTAAGAAATCTTTAGAGCTTTCCCAGGCTGCTGAGTATGAGCCATACATTAAAATGAACGAGAAGATGATTGCTGAAATGAAGTAAGCAGTTTCTTCACTGATACTAAAAAGCCCCGACGGATTTCCGTCGGGGCTTTTTAGATTCTATCTTTTTTTTGAGCGACTAGACTTGGCTAACTGCCTTGCCGTGGCATTGCTTGTATTTTTTTCCACTACCACACGGACAAGGATCGTTTCGACCTATTTTCTTTTCAGCTCTTACAGGTTCAGTTTTAACCGGAGGAGGTGGTGCTTGTCTCGTTGGACCACCTTGTCTCCCATTTGATGGAGCTGCTTGCTCAACTCTGGGGCGGCTCGTTTGCAATCTGCTCGAGTCGTCCTTGGCTGTTGTTGTCCGATTTGTCGTTTGAACCTGATCTGTCCTTCCCGGTAATGCAGCCTTAGAAAGGAATGAAACAACTTCCTTGCTCACTCTTCCGATCATCTTTTTGAATAATTCAAATGACTCGAATTTGTAAATTAGAAGTGGATCTTTTTGCTCGAATCGGGCATTTTGAACCGATTGACGCAAGTCATCCATTTCACGTAGGTGCTCCTTCCATTCGTTGTCTATGATGGAAAGTGTAACGCTCTTCTCCAAAGAGTTTCGAAGGATTTTCCCCTCGCTCTCCAGACATTTTTCAATGTTGGCGACAATTTGTAGTGATCGTTTACCATCTGAAAATGGAATTGCAATGTTCTCGAAATTATTCTCCTTTTGATGTACCTGCTTGATCACAGGCATAGCCGAAGTAGTTACCGCTTCCATGCGGCGCTTGTATCCCTCACGAGCTTGCTTGTAAATCGTCTCGGTAAGTTCAGGTGCTTTTGCTCCAACGAAATCATCCTCAGAGATAGGTGAGTCCATTCCAAAATATTGCAGTAAATCCATTTTGAAGCCTTCATAATCCTTGGCCTCTTGGTTGTTTATTACAACCTGTTCAGCCAAGTCACGGAACATATTCTGGATGTCCAGCTCCAATCGATCTCCAAAGAGGGCATGCTTGCGTCTTTTGTAGATTACTTCGCGTTGTGAGTTCATCACATCGTCGTATTCCAAAAGGCGCTTTCGAATTCCAAAGTTGTTTTCTTCAACCTTGCGTTGTGCTCGCTCTATTGATTTGGTGATCATAGAATGCTGGATCACCTCACCTTCCTCAAGTCCCAATCGGTCCATCATTTTGGCAATTCGGTCAGAACCGAAAAGACGCATCAAATCATCTTCCAGTGAAATGTAGAACTGTGACGATCCGGGATCTCCTTGTCGACCAGCTCGACCTCGTAGCTGACGGTCTACACGACGAGAGTCATGCTTTTCCGTACCGACTATCGCTAGTCCTCCTGCTTCTTTTACTCCTTCGCGTAATTTAATGTCAGTACCACGACCAGCCATATTGGTGGCTATTGTTACCGCGCTGGGGCGACCCGCTTCAGCCACTACATCTGCTTCTCGAGCATGGAGTTTCGCGTTAAGCACGTTGTGTTCAATTCCGCGCATCTTCAAAGATCGACTCAAAAATTCCGATACTTCTACCGATGTTGTTCCGACCAGTACCGGTCTTCCTGCTTTCGATAGCTCTACTATCTCGTCAATAGAAGCATTGTATTTTTCTCGCTTCGTTTTGTAAACCTTATCTTCTCTATCTTCTCTTGCGATAGGTCGATTGGTCGGGATGATCATCACATCCAGTTTGTAGATATCCCAAAGTTCGCCCGCTTCCGTTTCGGCTGTACCCGTCATCCCTGACAATTTGTGGTACATCCTAAAGTAGTTTTGAAGAGTTACGGTCGCATAGGTCTGCGTGGCATCTTCAATTTTTACATTCTCTTTTGATTCGATTGCCTGGTGAAGCCCATCGCTATATCGGCGACCCTCCATGATACGACCGGTCTGCTCATCAACGATTTTCACCTTATTGTCCATCACTACATAGTCTACATCTTTCTCAAATAGACTGTAAGATTTGAGCAATTGGTTGATGGTGTGAATTCGCTCTGCCTTTACAGAGTAATTTCGCATCAGCTCATCCTTCTGCTTCACTTTCTCCTCATCCGAAACTTCTGCATTGTCAATATTCATCATGAGAGTACCCATGTCAGGAAGAATAAAGAAGTCCGCGTCTTCCGTATTCGAAGAAATCAGATCAGTACCTTTTTCGGTGAGCTCGATACCATTACTCTTCTCGTCAATGGTGAAGTATAGCTCAGCGTCTGCCTTGGGCATCTCCTTCTCGTTGTCCTGTAGGTAGTAGCCTTCAGTCTTGAGTAGCAACTGCTTGATACCCGGCTGACTCAAGTACTTGATGAGCGCCTTGTTTTTAGGCAAACCTCTGAAAGCTCTAAAAAGCGATAGACTCCCTTCGTTGAGCTCTTCTTTTGATGCGCTTTTCTCATCGGGGTTTCCGATTTTCTTTTTGGCTTCTGCCAAAAGGCCCGTGACCAATTTCTTCTGAGCATTGTAGAGCTTTTCAACCTTTGGTTTGAGGTCATTAAAGAGGTGCTCATCTCCTTTTGGAGTAGGCCCTGAAATGATCAGTGGTGTTCGAGCATCGTCAATCAACACCGAATCGACCTCATCGACGATAGCATAGTGGTGTTTGCGCTGAACCAATCGGTCAGGACTACTGGCCATGTTATCACGCAAGTAGTCAAATCCAAACTCGTTATTTGTTCCAAACGTAATATCAGATTTGTACGCCTTGCGTCTCTCATCGCTATTGGGCTGATGCTTATCGATACAGTCTACCGAAAGACCATGAAATTCGTAAATCGGACCCATCCACTCTGAGTCACGTCGGGCGAGGTAATCATTCACTGTTACAAGGTGAACTCCCTTCCCGGTCAAGGCATTTAAATAAACAGGTAGGGTGGCCACAAGGGTTTTACCTTCTCCTGTTTGCATCTCGGCTACTTTTCCTTCGTGTAGTGCTATACCACCGATCAGTTGTACATCGTAGTGTACCATGTCCCACTTGATCTCGCTTCCTGCTGCTAGCCATGAGTTTTTCCAAATGGCTTTTTCGCCGTCAATAAGAATGCTTCCTTTTGAGGCGGCTAAGTCACGATCAAAATCTGTAGCTGTAACTTCTATTCGTTCGTTTTCCTTGAATCTCTTTGCTGTTTGTTTTACGACAGCAAACGCCTCAGGGAGAATGTCTAAGAGTACTTCTTCAATTTTATCATCCGTTTTGGCTACGATATCATCGATTTGTTTGAAGAACTCTTCTTTCTTTTCAATCTCCATTTCCGGATCGTCGTCCACTTGTTTTTGGAGTGCGCCTTTTTCTTTTTCCAGATCGTTCGTAGCTGCTTTGATCTTGGCCTTGAGCTCATTTGTTTTTGCTCTCAACTGATCGTGCGTCAAAGAGTCGAATTGTTCGTAAAACTCTTTGGTTTTGTCAACCAAAGGTTTCGCCGCTTTGACGTCTTTTTCGGATTTATCTCCGAATAATTTCTTGAGTGTTTTAGTAACAGAACCTAGCATAGGTGTAATCTTAATTTCGATTTTTCATCGGGAGCCTAAAGGTACCCAATTCCTCTTTATGAAATCTTAGTTTCAACTGTTCAGCCATACTCACAAAGCATACCGAATAATATCAACGTGCCAAAATGGCGGAAAACAAAAACCCACGACTTGGCGTGGGTTTAAATCAAGGATGATTTGAAATTCTTTAATATTCATCTTCATTAAAGAAGAAGTCCTCTTTAGTTGGATAATCGGGCCAAATGTCTTCGATAGTTTCGTAGCTCTCGCCGATTTCTTCGATTTCTTGAAGGTTCTCCACAACTTCCATAGGAGCACCGGTTCTCATGGCAAAATCAATTAATTCGTCTTTCGTGGCAGGCCACGGTGCGTCTTCGAGGTAAGATGCTAATTCTAATGTCCAGTACATAGTGAAGTCGTTTTGACGGTATTTTCGATTTTTGCAAAAGTAGTTTTTTTACTTTCACAATCAAGTGTTTTTACTGTTTTCTAAAAAGCTGTTAATCAATATTTAATATTCAGCTACTCTTCCAAGGAATCTCTTCGGCTCCAAGGTCTTTTGCCAACTTCCTACTTAATACAAAGAAAAAGTCGGATAACCTATTTAAATAGACCGGAATCTCAGGGGGGACATCGCTTTCGTCCTTCAAGTGGAGAACGATTCTTTCTGCTCTTCGACAAATGCATCTAGCTACGTGTGCCTGAGCCACCGAAGGATGTCCACCAGGAAGAACAAAATTTCTCATGGGAGGTAGATCATCTTCCATGTTGTCAATCTTTGTTTCGAGATAAACGGTGTCTTCTTCTGAAAGTTTCGGAATTTTGAATTTCGGTTCGCCTGGCTCAGAGGCCAACTGCGAGCCGACGATGAACAGCTTATTCTGAATTTCGATCAATACCTCAGCTATTCCTGTAGGTAATTCCATTGATCGCAGCATTCCCACGGCCGTATTTAGTTCATCAACGGTCCCGTACGACTCAATTCTGAGATGATATTTTGCAACTCTGGATCCACCGAGTAGAGAGGTTTTGCCCTCGTCACCGGTTTTGGTATAAATCTTCATGTAAAAATGGTTTAAGGGCTTAACGGCAAAACCGCAAACTTGTTCTACGAAATGAGCAGAGGCATTACGCAATGGCGACTTTAGTATCGGTTTCAATCACCCCATCACGAAGTCTGACGATTCGCTTAGCGTGTTCGGCGATGTCCTCTTCATGCGTTACCAAAATGATGGTGTTTCCTGCTTTATGGATATCATCGAGGAGCCCCATGATTTCATAAGACGTTTTCGTATCTAGATTTCCGGTCGGCTCATCGGCTAAAATGATCGAAGGATTATTTACCAAAGCTCTGGCAACGGCTACTCTTTGGCGCTGTCCCCCTGAAAGCTCATTCGGTTTGTGGTCCATTCGGTCTTGTAGTCCAACCTGTTCCAATACTTCCTCTGCACGTTCCGTGCGCTGTGTTTTTCCAACACCTTTGTAAATCAGGGGCAAGGCTACATTTTCCAGAGCGGAATAACGTGGCAAGAGATTAAACGTTTGAAAGACAAAGCCAATTTCGCGGTTTCGAATGTCTGCCAATTCGTCATCATCCATGTGGCTTACATCGTTTTGATTGAGCAAATACTTTCCTCGGCTGGGTGTGTCAAGACAGCCCAAGATGTTCATTAGAGTGGATTTCCCGCTACCCGAAGGGCCCATCAAGGCCACAAATTCGCTCTTGTCGATTTCCAGATCTACTGTTCGAAGGGCGTGAACCTCCTGCGAACCTACTTGGTAAATCTTCGCAAGGTCTTCTACTTTTATAATGGGTGTGCTCATAATCGTATAATAAAGTGTTCTGCTTCTGTTCTGTCCTTTCGGAAAAACACTAAGCCAAGATCAAATAAATCAATAGTCAAAGTCACGGTTTTGTTCTGCTTAATTGTATTCCAAGCTCCTTCCATTTCCTGAGACCAATGGATATCGCCAAAGGCTAAAACAGAATTCTCTGTGGTTTTTTCCAATACTGTTTGAAAGTAGTTCAAGGTAGGTTGTTTCCTGTGATTTCCATCAATGTAAGCGAAATCTACCGTTGGCATTTTGGCCAATGCCAAATCTAATGTATCCTCGAATCTTCCTTCAATTATTTCAGCCTCCAAGCCAATCTTTTGCAAATTTTTAACGGCGATAGAGGCCAATGATGGATCTCCTTCAAGACTTATTACTCTTGCGTTTGGGTTGGCGGCAGTCAAATATGCTGTGGTGATCCCGAGATTTGTCCCTAACTCCAATACATTATTCAAGTTCAAAAAAGAGATCAGACGCTGCATTAGTTGAGCCATGGCAGTGGGGGAGGAGCTTGTTTTCGCTATCTCGGAAATCGATCGTTCGTAGCCTTTGTATATTCGTGAACCTGCCCCGTAGTCAACCAATTCAATCAAGGTCTGATCTCGAAGCAATTCTTTTCGAACTGCCTCTATTTCCTCAGCTTTCTTTGTGGAGCTTTTATAAAAGACCTCTTCACTCAGATTGTACACAAAAGGCGAATGTACTCCGTGGCGTTTTTTCGCTTTGAGACGGTAGTTCAGATATGCCTTAGCCATACGCATATTGCGAAAGTAGGTTGTTTAGACGTTATCTAGAACTGAATTCCTCTATTCGGAAACGGAGTGGGATGATCGGGTGGGAAAAAGGTTTAGTGGATGATTGGTAGTAAACTGACCGAAGGATTAATCTCATTGATCCTATTCATCGGAGGCCCTGGTGCTCATGGAAAACAAAACCTCTGCTTCGCTGAGGTTTACTTTTTTGCGTCCGAAAATTTTGCTCTGAGCGAGCTCAGCAAAAAGTTTGGGCACAAAAAACCCCGACTGTGGTCGGGGTAGTTTTTCTTGTGGGCGATGTAGGATTCGAACCTACGACCCCCTGCTTGTAAGGCAGGTGCTCTGAACCAACTGAGCTAATCGCCCTTTTTGTTTTCGGGAGTGCAAATATAGATGATTTTTTATCGTAGCAAACTGTAGAAGAAAAAAAAATTGGCTGAGGACTCAAATTACTTCTGCAACAACAAAAACACTTCCTCCAACAAAAATGAGATCGTTGAGCTGCGCTTCTTTTTTAGCGGTTTCCAATGCTATGGAAACTGAAGGGTATACCTTTCCGACCAGAGCTTGTTTGCTTCCTTCATTAGCGAGTTCTTCAGCGTCTTTTCCGCGAGGCACATCAGCTTTGCACCAATAGTAGGTAGCCGATTTGGGCAGGAGGGATAAAATGGTCTTAGAATCCTTGTCACCGACCATTCCCCAGACAACATGCAATCGAACGTAAGTCTGCTTGCGCAAATGATCAACCACCTGTTGAACGCCTGCTTCGTTGTGTCCCACATCTGTAATTACCGTAGGCATTTCACCAATCACTTCCCATCGGCCTCTCAATCCTGTTTGCAAAACAACTGAATTTGCGCCTCCCTCGACTTTTTCTTGTGGAAGCTCCCAAGCTTTTTCGCGCATGGCTCGGACTGCCATCGCTACCGTGCGCATATTTTCCCGCTGATACGACCCTTGAAGATCAGTATCAAGCATAGGTGAATTGGCAAATACGTCATAATGAGGAGCGCCTTTTTTTGCGGCTATATTCTCCAACACTTCCCTAACGGAATATGTATTCTCGCCAATAACAACGGGTACTCCTTTTTTAATAATTCCGCCTTTCTCTGAGGCAATCAGTTCTATGGTATCGCCTAAAAACTGCTGATGGTCTTTGCTAATATGTGTGATCACAGATACTTCGGGCATCACCACATTGGTTGAGTCCAAGCGTCCACCCATCCCGACTTCCAGAATCGCGATATCGACTTCTTCATCGGCAAAGTAGGAGAAGCCCATCGCGCAGGTCAGTTCGAAAAAGGATGGCTTTAAATCATGGTTGCCGTTTTTGAATTTCTCCACAAAGTTGACGACGTAATCTTCAGAGATCATCTCTCCGTTGATCTTGACGCGTTCTCGGTAATCTTTGAGATGAGGTGAAGTGAATAATCCTGTTTTGTATCCACAAGCTTGAAAAATTGAAGCTAGAGCATGTGCCACCGATCCTTTGCCGTTGGTTCCCGCCACATGCACAGATTTGAACTTGTGTTGGGGGTTGTCGTAGATTTCGCAAATAGCAAGAGTATTGGATAAATCGGCTTTGTAAGCCGCTGCTCCCACCCGCTGAAACATGGGGAGTTGACTAAACAAATAATCAACCGTTTCGGAGTACGTCATCACTTGAGTTGAAAGACATATCGCACTTTTCCGCGCTGCGAAATGGCAGCATCAGGATCGCCATTGAACTTGAAGTTATTCAAGACATCATTTTTGGCCAGATTGATCAAGTATTGAGAAGTAGTATTCGATTCGCGCAGATTGGGTTGCACCTTAGTGACTTTCCCATTTTTATCTACCCAAATATTTATAACGACAATACCTTCTTCTTTGGTAGTAGATATTTTGGTTCCGTAACCGGGAAGCATGCTTCGGCCATCCAATTGCCAGCTTCCACTTCCGCTACCGATCATTCCATCGCCATCCGTGCCGTCGGGATTTCCCTGATCGCCATCACCTGTTGTTTCACCTTGGCCTGTACCTGGATTATTCGTTTCGTTTAAAGACTGAAGTGCATCATTAAGCTGATCGCTGATGGTAGGTTTCGGCTTTGGTTTTTCAACCGGTTTCTCGGGCTTCTTTTCCTCTGCTGGTTTTGGTTTCTCTTCTTTCGGCTTTGGAACCGCGATTTCGCTTTCCGCTTCTTCTGCTACTTCATCCACAGGGTCTTCTACTACCTCGGGTTGGCTTTCCTGCACCGTTTCTGGTTGTTGCACTTGCTGAGTAGGACTGATAATGTCAGGACCACCTGCATCGGTATCCCAGCCGAACTCTACCGATGCGCCCGCATCTTCGGGAAGAGGATTGGGCTGTTTCAATCCAAAAAAGATAAATAAGATCAAAGCCAAAGCATGAAATGCGATGGTTACGATGACCGCTTTGGTCTTTCTCTTCTTCTCTTCTTGAGTCTGCATTTATTCAGGCTTTGTAGCCAATACTATTTTCCACTGATTTCTTTTGGCAATATCCAAAACTTCTACGGTTCTACCTGTTGGTACTTGTTGATCAACGAAACAAATTATTCCGGGTTTTTCTACCCCTTGCAATTGCGCGGCCAAAGTGGTTTCGAGGGCCATCGGATCAATAATTTCATTGTCAACAGAGTAAATCAAGTCCTCATCTATTCTTAAGGCAATGGTCTGTTTGTCCTTCGCCCTGTTTTTGCTCACGGGCAAATCAACCGGAAGGGCATACGGACTAACCAGTGTTGATAGTATGATGAAGAAAATCAATAGCAAGAATACCAAATCCGTCATGGACGACATGGAAAAACTTGGATCGACTTTATTTCGAGATCTCAGATCCATATCGCTTATTTTCCTGGTTCTTCAAGTAAATCGATAAACTCGATTGATCTGGCTTCCATTCGGTGAACAACCTTGTCGACTTTAACTACTAAAGTATTGTAGGCGATGTATGCAATGATACCGATGATCAAACCCGCAACAGTAGTGATCATGGCTTGCATGATACCTCCTGATAATGCCGAAATTTCAACTCCTGCATCAGAAATCTTCATGGCATGAAACGTAGAGATCATTCCTATTACAGTACCGAGGAATCCGATCATTGGAGCTGCACCGGCTACGGTCGCGAGAAGAGCCAATCCTTTTTCCAGTTTATACACCTCAAGTTTCCCGACATTTTCGATAGATGCGCTTACATCGTCCATTGGCTTGCCTACACGAGCTATACCTTTGTCCAGCATTCTGCCAATCGGAGTATTACTTGATTGGCAAAAGCTACGTGCCGCTTCTAGTTTTCCGTCACTTACGTAGTCTTTGATTCGATTCATGAAGTCTTTGTCCTCTTTCTGTGCTTTGGATATGGCCATCCACCTTTCGGCGAAGATATATATAGCCAATACCGAAAGAATGGCAAGCGGTATCATAATGTACCAGCCACCGCCTTGGAGCAATTCCAGGATAGAGAGCGTTTCTTCTGTTACTTCACCAGTAGCGAGGCTGTCAGCCGCCGCACTAGGATTGATTTGCAAAATGAAGGGTGTATTCATGCAAACAAGGATAGTTTAGATATGGGGTATAAACGACGGGGTGGCAAACAAATTATGCACTAAAGAGTATGAATACTCCGGCTCCTGCCAAATAGCCTAGTATTGCGAGCAGTGAAAGCTTCTTCATGTACCAAATGAAATCGATTCGTTCGAGACCCATAGCTGCTACTCCTGCAGCTGATCCGATGATCAAAGCACTTCCTCCGGTACCTGCACAATAAGCTAAAAATAACCAAAAGTCTCCATTGGCAGCGAATACACCTTCCACAGCAATAGGATACATTCCCTGAGCTGCAGCTACGAGTGGCACATTATCAACAATCGCTGAGAGTAGGCCGATTGCTAAATTGATCGCATAAATATTTCCAACAGTGGTATCTAGCCAACCTGCGGCTTGACGAAGGAGACCTGCTTCTTGCATGGCTGCAACACCCAAGAGAATTCCAAGGAAGAAGAGCACCGAGCCCGTGTCGATTTTGCGAAGTACCCACAGTACGGTTAGTTGCTTTTTGGCTGCCATATTCTTGCGCTTGTGCATAACTTCGGTAACGATCCATATCACCCCCAAACTAAGCATCATTCCCATAAAAGGTGGCAAGTGAGTAACCGTTTTGAAAACCGGAACAAAAAGAAGTCCTGATACTCCTAAAATGAAAATGATCATCCGCTCTTTAGCGGAGGCCGGATTTTCTTCGTCGTGAGCGCCTCGGCCTGCAGGACGGGTCACATTCCCTTTCATCCTAAAAGTTAAAAAGAGTAATGGCACCAAAACTGTAGTTAAACTTGGTAATATCAAGTGTTGAATGATGTAAGGGGTAGAAGGCAATTGTTTCTTAATCCATAACATCGTAGTAGTAACGTCTCCAATAGGAGACCATGCGCCACCTGCGTTTGCAGCGATTACCAAAAATCCAACAAAGAACCAACGTGTTTTTTTATCTTCAATCAATTTCCGCAATAGGGAAACCATTACAATGGTGGTAGTCAAGTTGTCCAAAACGGCACTAAAAAAGAAGGTCAGGATACTTAAAATCCAGAGCAATTTGACCTTGTTGGTTGTCTTGATTTTATCTGTGATCACTCTAAATCCTTCATGGGCATCAACCGTTTCAACTATGGCCATGGCTCCCATCAAGAAAAAGAGAATGCTAGCAATTTCACTGAGGTGATGCAGCAAGCGGTGCTCCAAGAACATCGGCTTGACTTCATTAGCTGCCAACATTGCATTTTCGTCTTGAAAGACAGAATAATCGTGTTCTAGAAAAGACGGGATCGCATCTACTCCGAGAACAAAAAGCGCCCAACATACCACTCCCAAAATCAAAGCCGAAGCGGCTTTATCAATGTGCAAAGGATGCTCCAATGCAATGGCTAAATAGCCGAGGACAAAAACTACTATAATTGCTATTTCCATCTTAAACGAGTTGCGAAAGAGCTATCTCAAAAGCTGTCTCCGCGATATTAGTTTTATTGTGGTGCTTATCTATAACAGCCTGTATTGCGTTTTTGATGATGTCTGAGGTATCAGAGAAAATAGCGTCATCACTCATTTCAACATCCTTACCCATGCAATAGGCAAATACTCTGGCCATTCCGCAGTTTGAAATAAAGTCGGGAATGATACTTACTTTTTTATCCGTGTACTCCATAATCGGCCCGAAGAAAATTTCTGAATCGGCAAATGGAACATTCGCTCCGCTTGCAATTACTTCGAGGCCTGCATCACTCATTCGGTCTACTTGGTCTTTGGTGATCAATCTCGATGCTGCGCAAGGGAGGAATATTTCTGCTTCTGTATCCCAGATTTTTGAATTGACATCATCGAATGACAATAAATTCTCACCTGTTAGGGCATTGCCTTCTTTCTCTAAGAAAAGATTTTTTACCTCATCAAATGCCATTCCTTCTTGCTTGATCAATCCTCCTTGTCTATCGATAATTCCTACCACGGAAATACCGGCTTGCGCCAAATAATACGCAGCTGAGGCCCCAACGTTTCCCCAGCCTTGAATGATGGCCCTTTTTCCTTTATAGTCCTCGCCTCTTAGGGCGTAATGATGCATTACACTCACCGCTACGCCATAACCTGTGATCAAATCAGCAACAACAAATTTCCGAGAAGGGTCAGGAGAATAATGAGCGTCTTCAACTACTTTGGAAACTCCAAAGCGCAATTGACCGATTTGGTGAATTTTTTCATTTTCTCTCGGGTTGAAATGGCCGTTTACCACACCTTCTTGAGGGTGCCAAAGTCCATAGTCTTCAGTAATTGGAATGACCTCGTGGATCTCATCTACATTGAGGTCACCACCTGTACCATAATAATTTTTGAGAAGTGGTGTCACTGCTTTGTACCATCTCTGCAAAACACCGTGCTTTCGAGGATCTTGTGGGTCGAAGTTGATTCCACTTTTGGCTCCACCTATCGGTGGCCCCGAAACGGTAAATTTTACCTCCATTGTCTTTGCTAAAGATTCAACTTCTCTGCGGTCTAGGCCGACTCTCATCCTTGTCCCACCTCCGGCGGCACCTCCTCTGAGGCTGTTGATTACTACCCAGCCGACTGCTTCTGTTTCGGGATCACTCCATTCAAAAACTATTTCCGGGGAGCGTTCTTCAAATTTTTTCAGCAGGTCTCTCATGAGGGTGTTTTTAATGACGCGCAAATATATCAAAAGCGATCTTGCCTCAAGAATGTTCTCCCTTAATCTTGTCTTAAATTATGTCTATGGTTCAGGGGATATATACCGCACCTGAAGAAGAATTTCGAAAAGCACCTGTTGCAGACGCCAAAACATTTGTTTCGCCTTCTAATCTCAATTTTGCTAAGTATGCAAATATCAACGCCTCTTTTCCTTCGAGGAGTTTTTTTTCAGGAATGGTAATTTGAAGTTCGGGGAGCCGCTCTCTGATCAAAGAAATCAGAAAATCGTTGTAAGCACCACCTCCTGTCAACAAGACTTTTCCTTCTCTAGGCAGACATGCAGCAATTTGTTGAGCAGCATGTTCGGTAAAAGTGCGCAAGGCCGTATTATTCTCAATTCCCGCAAGAAGAGGTAGGATTTGCTGTTCCATCCATTCTCTTCCCAAGGATTTTGGTGGCCTCTCCTTGTAAAAGGCTAAGGAGTTCAGTTGATTTAAAAGTTCTCTGTTTAATTTTCCCGAAGCGGCGATTTGGCCTCTGTCATCGTAATCTTTTCCTATTTTTTTTGCCAAGAGGTTAAGAACGATATTGACCGCGCAGATATCAAAAGCGACTCTCTCTCCATCTACCTTAGCACTCAAATTCGCAAATCCACCTAGGTTTAGGCAAGCGTTGTATTCGCCAAAGAGATCCCTGTCCCCAATGGGAACCAAGGGTGCACCTTGGCCGTCAAGTGCCATGTCCGCACGACGAAAATCGCAGACCGTTGTTAGCCCTGTTTCCGCAGCGATAAGTCCTCCGTTTAGCATCTGAACCGTGAGCTGAGAATTCGGTTCATGGAAAATTGTTTGTCCGTGTATCCCTATAAATCGGGCAAGACTTCCTGTCTTATTTTGAAAACTGTTAATGCATTCAGCGATGAATCTAGAATAGTCATTTTCGATTTGAAAAAACTCACGGCCATTTTTTGTGTAAGCATCATTCAGGTTTTTTCGCAATTGAGCAGGGAGTTCAAAGCAGTTGAAATCGAGAATTTCGTATCCTTTCTCATCGAATTTGCACAAAGCCAAGTCCAAACCGTCGAGGGATGTTCCGGTCATTGAGCCGATTCCGAATTGATAGTCAGTAGAGTAGGGTGAATTTGACTGCATAAATTCTGTTTTCAATTAAACTGTAAATTTGCGACGCTGAAAATTAAACCACGATAAATTATGAATTTTCAATTGACTGAAGAGCAAATTGCAGTAAGAGACGCGGCGCGGGATTTTGCTCAAAATGTTTTGAAGCCCGGCGTGATTGAGCGCGATAACGAACAAAGGTTTCCCAAAGATGAAGTAAAACAATTAGCTGAGCTAGGTTTTATGGGAATGATGACAGATCCAAAATATGGTGGAAGTGGGATGGACACTGTTTCTTACGTCCTCGCGATGGAAGAACTTTCTAAAGTCGACGCTTCTACTTCTGTTTGTATGTCGGTAAATAATAGCCTGGTTTGCTGGGGTTTGGAAAAGTATGGCACTGAAGAGCAAAAGGAGAAATACTTGGTGCCATTGGCTAAGGGGGAGAAAATCGGTGCTTTTTGCTTAAGTGAGCCCGAAGCAGGATCTGATGCTACTTCTCAGAGAACAACTGCCATTGACAAAGGAGACCACTACCTGGTAAACGGAACGAAGAACTGGATCACCAATGGTGGAACTGCTTCCATTTATTTAGTAATCGCACAGACAGATGCGGACAAGGGCCACAGAGGAATTAACTGTCTGATCGTAGAAAGAGAGATGGAAGGATTTCAACTCGGAGCCAAAGAAGACAAATTGGGAATTCGCGGAAGCGATACCCATACTTTGATGTTTCAAGACGTGAAGGTTCCCAAAGAAAATAGAGTGGGAGAGGATGGTTTTGGATTTAAGTTTGCCATGAAAACACTTTCTGGGGGACGAATTGGGATTGCCGCGCAGGCTCTCGGAATTGCTAGTGGCGCCTATGAATTGGCTTTGGCATACAGCAAGGAAAGACAGGCATTCGGTAAACCGATTCACCAGCATCAAGCTATCGCCTTCAAGTTAGCCGATATGGCTACCGAAATTGAAGCTGCTCGATTGCTTTGTCTGAAGGCAGCACAGCAAAAGGACAATGGCGAGAACTTTGACTATGCTAGTTCAATGGCCAAGTTGTTTGCTTCGAAAGTTGCAATGGACGTAACTGTGGAAGCTGTTCAAGTGCATGGAGGATACGGGTTTGTGAAGGAATACCACGTTGAACGATTGATGCGTGATGCCAAGATCACCCAGATTTACGAAGGAACCTCTGAAATTCAGAAGGTTGTCATTTCCAGAACGATACTAAAAGACTAGAGGAACTCTTTTGCATTTTCCATAGCCACCATTCTGCTTCCTTTTACAATAATCAGATGGTTTTCTATTGAATGGGCTTGAAGCCATTTTTTCAACTCTTTCGGGGTTTCACAGTAGTGAAACCCTTTTTTGTTCACTTCATTGAAGTTGCTTCCGACTAAAACAGCTCTTAGTTTGAGGTTAGACAAATGGTCAACGAGTTTTTGGTGCTCAACTTTGGACTCCTCACCTAATTCGAGCATGTGTCCAATCAGTGCCAACTTTGGTTCATGATCCATTTCGGCGAAATTGCTCATCGCCAACTCCATGCTGCTGGGGTTGGCGTTGTAGGCATCGAGTATTAGCTTGTTCTTGCCTGTGTCAACCATTTCAGATCGATTGTTATTCGGCCTGTATGCCTTTAGAGCCGCAGCAATCTCATTGACTGAAACGTCAAAATAGCATCCGATGCAAGCGGCCGCCATTAAGTTTGAAAAATTGTAAGTACCTACCAACTGTGTTTGAATTTCTCCTGATGCTTCTCCTTGGTGTTCAAAATCAAAAGAAATAAAGGGTTTCCGTTTTTGAATCGAACCATTGCAGGAGAATTTTTGGCTTGAACCAAATAGTGTTTTTTCTATCCCCTCTGACAGCTCCATCAATACTTCGTCGTCCCCATTCACGAAGAGCTTGGCACTCTTCGCTTTGATGTGTTTGTAGAGTTCTGATTTTCCTTTTTTAACCCCTTCTATTCCTCCAAACCCTTCGAGATGGGCTTTACCAATGTTAGTGATCATTCCATAATCCGGGTCGGAGATATTGCTGAGATCTCTGATCTCACCCTGAGCATTGGCTCCCATTTCGATGACTGCCATTTCAGCATCAAGAGGAATGGAGAGCAAGGTGAGAGGGACACCAATGTGGTTGTTTAAATTACCTTGAGTGAAATAGGTACGGTACTTCCGCGATAGGACAGCGGCAATAAGCTCCTTGTTCGTGGTTTTTCCATTGCTACCTGTCAAACCAATAACAGGAAACTTGAACTGATCTCTGTGATGACGAGCGAGTTTTTGCAAAGTAGTCAGCACATCATATACAAGGGTAATGTTTGGATTGTCTTTAAGCTGAGGGTCATCGGCCACAACGTGTGCAGCACCTCTTTCAAGCGCAGTGAGCGCAAAAGTGTTAGCGTCGAAATTAGGCCCCTTTAGACAGAAGAAGATAGTGTTTTTTACCTCTTTGCGGGTGTCGGTAGTCACTCGAGGCTTACTCAGATAAATCTTGTAGAGATCTTGGATTTCCATAGGCCCAAAAATAAAAACACCCGACCAAGACGATCGGGTGTTTAAAAATTTTATTTAACAGAGTTTTTATCTGGACTGGTTGAAACCAACCGGGCTTCCTACTCGATCCATGGCACATCTGAAACCAATAGTTGCAGTTGCTTTTCTTTCGTCCATAAAGCGTCTGGTACCAGGGCTTAAGTAATAAGCTCGATCTCTCCAGCTACCACCTTTATAAACTCGTGCTCTATTGCTTATCAAGGTAGTGTTTCCGTAATCATACATAGAGGCCTCATCCGCATTTGGAGAAGTGTAGTTGATGCTTGAATTGAAGTCTCCATCTTTGTAGTCAATGTTATCTGCCAAGCGATAATTGTCTCTGTCAATGTTTTCTTCCGGTCGAACTTTTCTCATTCTCACATTACCCGGAGTGTCCTCAACAAAATTTCCAACACCACTAAGAAGTTCAGGAGCTATTCTCACGCCGCTGGTGCGGATAGCTTGAATAGCATCGCGAACCAATGTGTATGCTTCGTCTGCTTTACCTTCATTCATTCTTTCCAAAGCTTGTTCGCTGAAAGAATTAAGGTTTTCCATGAGTTGAGCTTCTTCAGGATTTAATTTTCCTTGAGTTTCTTCGTCAAAGTCCTTGATGTATTGGTTTACACCTTCTACATCGTAGGTCACAACAGTAAGTTTGTCATCAATGGACCCTTCACTATCGAGAACTTTAGTTTTGTAGACATTACCTCTGAATGGACGAAATTCATCCATGTCTTCAGGACTTAACGGGCGATAGACGTCCATTACCCACTCACTCACGTTTCCTGCCATATTGTAAAGACCATAGTCATTTGGCTGATACGCATATACAGGGGCTGTGACGTCTGCATTGTCATTAAGACTTCCGGCCACACCCATGTAGTCACCTTTTCCTCTTACGAAGTTTGCAACCAACTCACCGTAAAAACGACTGTTGTTGTCTCCTTCACGAACGTAGTGACCGTTCCATGGGTATACTTTTCTTTCTGTCACCAATTCTTGGAAAGAGTTTCCTACTAATCCATACGCTGCAAATTCCCATTCAGCTTCAGTTGGTAGGCGGTATCTCGGTAAGAGAATTCCATCTTCCATACGCACATTCCTGAACTCTTGATCAGGATCTAAATCAGACAGACCGTCTACTCGCTTTCCGCTTTCGTATTGACCTGCCAAATAGGCATCTGTATCAAAATGGTCTTCGTTAATTTGTTGAGGAAAATGCTCAAATAAACCTTCACGGATTAAGATCGCCTCATTCACACGGTCAGATCTCCAAGCACAAAAGTCATTGGCTTGTAGCCAGTTTACGCCTACCACAGGGTAGTCATTGTAAGCTGGATGGCGCAGGTAATATTCGACATAAGGTTCATTATAGGCCAAGCGAGAACGCCACACCAATGTATCAGGAAGGGCTTTCCTATAAATCTCGGGGTAATCTGCTCCATATACTCGACGCAACCAATAAAGATATTCCAACCAGTAAACGTTGGTCACCTCAGTTTCGTCCATGTAGAAGGAAGACACGGTAACTCTTCGCGGAATATTATTCCAATCCTTCATCACCATTTCTTCTGTAGCACCCATAGTGAATGTTCCTCCTTCGATCAGAATCAGACCTGGACCTGTTTCTTGTTCAGTGTAGAGAACTTTTTCAAATCCACCATTTGCAGGGTCGTTGTAATTCCAACCAGTGGCGCTTGAGCTTTCGTAGCTGCAAGAAGAGGTAGAGACAATTACTCCGCCCATCAAGGCTACTATTAAAAATTTTCCTGAAAAGACTTTCATGGGAATTATGGTTTCTAGTATGCAGGTATTCAAATTGAGACTGAAAAACTAAAAAGCGGGGCATTTTATTGCCCTGAATTTCTTTTTCTTCGGCCTACAGTTAAAGTTGAAAGCAAAAGAAATCTCGTGTGAGCCAGCCGTCTCTGTAGTCAAGCGACTGGTGGTTAGGTCATAACTATATCCTGTTTTGAATCGATCTGTTTCGATTCCTAACAAGATGATAAATGAATCTTCGAATCTATACCACACCCCACCAATTAGTGGCCCTTTTTGAATATAAAGACCTAAATTGATTTGCTGGAAATCATATTGCTGTTGGTAAAGAATGTTAGGGGAGATATAGGTATCAGTAGTCCCTTTAATGTCTTTGCCAAGAGGCAATTTAGCTCCTGCATGGACGGTATACTTTCTTTCTAGTGGTGCTTCTTGCACAATTAGTGATTCATTCGGTTCGAATAGGTGGTGTACGGCTACACCCCCAAAGAAGGTTTCACTAAATATGACAAAGCCTGTGCTAAAATCAACATTATCGACTTTTCCACCCCGAGGAGTATCTTGTGTCTCGTATATAAATCCACGTCTGGGGTCAATCTGATCTCCAAAGGTCAGGCTACCCCAATCCAGATTTCTCTGAAAGTAGCTGGCTTGGAATCCTGCTACCATAGAAATCTTATCTGTCAAGGCTAATTGATAAGAATAGATACCATTTATTGAAAATTGGGTCAAGGTCCCTCTACCCGCATTGTCGCTCAGGACGTAAAGTCCTAGTCCTCCGCTCACAGCATCTACATATTGATCGTAAGAAACGCTGTTCGTCACAAAGTTTCCTGATAAAGCAGGCCATTGATTCCGATGGTTGAAAACCACCCTGGGACAGGTAGCAGTTCCAGCCAAAGCGGGGTTCAGATAGAGCGGATTCGCATAAAATTGCGTGAAAGTAGGGTCTTGAGCCTTTGCCTCGGGCGTTGTCAAAACGCCGCAGAGTACAAAGATCGCAAGAGTTACAAAGGTCAGTCTACGCACCATAAATGGGGGTGAAAATGCAGTTTTTTTCAAAGCTCCAAGTATACGAATTTTTTTATTCGCGGTTTTCCCGTTAATCATAAGGATATGCAATAATTCGGAAGTAGCTGGCGTTTAGGCCATGTTTACGGATAAAATTACTGCATTCTCTTATTATTGTTACGTCTTGAGTGGTGTAAATTCACGCTAAGATTGTATTGTAAAAAAGAATCTCGCTACCTGATGAGTAAGAATTATTTTTTATTGACGCTGTTTATAGTGTCTTCAATTTATCTATCAGCTCAACAAACTCAAGTTGTTGAGTTGAATTGGCAAACAGTCCCCGCCACCTTTGAAAGTGATGAAGGGCCTGTAGTCGTTCCCACGTTTGACGGTGCCTTGCACATTCTTAGTTACGGATACACTCCGAGAGCTCTGGTGAAAATTCCATTGAATAAAGGTCAACGTGTCACTTCGGTTTCTGTTAATCCTTTGGCAACGAAACAAAATTTCAAGTTTGACCGAAATTTAGTTTCAAATACAGATAGGGAAGACAATCTGATTTGGGTTGTAAAAGATGAAAGGGGAATTCCTCAATTAATGGTTGAATATCTTCCATTTAGTCAAGCTGACGGTGCTCCGATTGAAAAATTTGAAATACGTTACGTCACCGCTCAGGATTTTGGGCGACCAAAAACCAATGACTACGCCGACAATAGTGTGATGGCCACCGGTGACTGGTACAAGATTGGCGTTGTCGAAGATGGAGTGTACAAACTGACACTGGGCGAACTTGAAGCATTGGGAATTGAAACGGATGTTTTGAATCCGCAGGCTCTGAATATTTTTGGTAACGGATATGGTCAGCTGCCTTATGATAATAGCGTTGAAAGACCTGATGATCTTTTACAAAACGCCATTTACATCGAAGGGGAAGCCGACGAGTTATTTGATGAGGAAGACTATATTCTCTTTTATGCGAAGGGACCTCATAAATGGAATTATGATTCCGAGTCTGGTCTTTTTGATCATGAGAAGCATGAGTACAGCGATACTTCGTACTACTTCATAGGAATCAATACAGGCCTCCCACCAAAGCGAATCCAGAACCTTTCATCTTCGGGAAGTTCACCCACCGTAGAAATCAACTCTTTTAATGACTACGCTTTTCAAGAAGTAGATCGAGAGAATGTTTTGAAAAGCGGCAGAACCTGGTATGGAGAGAAGTTTGACGTTCAAACGGTCTACACATACAGTGGTGAGCGATTTACTTTTCCCAATCACATTGCAGATTCTCCCGTCACACTCAGAGCTTCTGTGATTTCTCGTAATACGGCGGGCTCTTCAACTTTTCAAATTGGTGTTAACGGTGAAACGCAGACTACGAGCATAAGCTCTGTAGGTACTGGAGTGGTATCGGCTTTTGCCAGAACACGTGATTTAACCCTCATCACTAGTACTCCATCTTCAGCCTTAAACATCAGTTTTGCCTATGATAAACGTGGTATTCCTTCGGCCTCGGGTTGGTTGGATTGGTTTAATGTCAACATTAGACGAGAGCTGACTATGGCGCGATCTCAAATGATATTTAGAGATGTTGAATCCGTGGGGCAGGGGCAGATCGGGCGATTTAATGTAGCCAATGCCAACTCTATACAAGAAATTTGGGAAGTGACAAGTCCTGCGGATATAAAACGAATACAATACAACAATACTGGAGGTGTGGCTACCTTCACCTTGACAACTGAGACGATAAGAGAATTCGTCGCCTTTACAGGCTCATCTTTTAAAGAGCCCGCAATTTTTGGACCCGTAGGAAATCAAAATCTACATGCCCTTGGAGCCCAGGGAGGTATTGATATGGTCATCGTAAGTCCTTCATTTTTGGTGAGTCAGGCAGAACAACTTGCTGAAATTCATAGAAATCATCCAGAAGATCCATTAAGTGTGGAAGTTGTGGCTTTGAATAGAGTTTACAATGAATTCTCCTCAGGAATGCGCGACGTTACGGCCATCAAATGGCTGATGAAAATGCTCTATGATCGGACGGGAGGCAATGATGATTTGGCCCCGAAATATCTACTTTTATTTGGGGATGGGTCTTACGACAATATCAATTTCTCGGCCAATAATTCAAATTTGATTCCGACCTATCAATCAGAAAATTCATTGAGTCCGACCAGTTCTTTCGTTAGTGATGATTACTATGGCCTACTATCAGACGATGACGGCGATGGGAATGCAGACTTAATGGATATCAGCGTAGGCCGTTTAGTGATAAAGAATTCAGCGGAAGCATCATCGGTAGTCAATAAAATAAGCCGGTATATTGAAACCTCTTCTTCAGATTGTCTCACCTGCAATGACGCTAATAGCTCATTTGGTTCTTGGAGAAACATCATTGCCTTGGTAGCAGATGACGAGGATTTGAACAATCACATGCAAAATTCACGAACAATTAGTTCACAGATTGAAGGATACACCAAGGTATTTAATCTTGAGAGAATATTTACGGATGCCTTTCAGCAAGTGGCGACTCCAGGGGGGGATAGATATCCTGATGTAAACGAGGCAATCGATAGGCGCGTGAGAAACGGAGCCTTTATCATTAATTACATTGGTCACGGTGGGGAAACAGGTTGGGCGCAAGAAAGAATATTGGATATACCCACTATTCTCGATTGGGATAACACCTATCAGATGCCGATCTTTATGACCGCGACATGCGAATTTACGAGATTTGATGATCCGATAAGAACTTCTGCGGGTGAGTATGTTCTCTTAAATGCCGGAGGTGGTGGTGTTGCGCTATTGACCACAACCCGCTTGGTATATGCAGGTCCGAATTTTCAGTTGAATACAGCCTTTTATGACGCATTATTTACTCGTCCCGAGGATGAAGTTGTAACGCGGTTGGGGGATGTTTATCGAGATACCAAGAATATCTCAGCTTCAAGTTCTCCTAATCATAGAAACTTCAGTTTGATCGGTGATCCTGCGCTGCCAATGGCGATACCTAAATATGATATTTTCGCTGCCAGTATTACCGATACGCTTGGAAACCCGGTAGATACTTTAAAAGCGCTCGGTGTGGCGCGGGTGGCTGGCACTGTCACTACAGCATCGGGTCAGGTCAATTCAAATTTCAACGGTTTGATTGAGGCTACGGTTTACGATCGAGTAAAGCAGCGTAATACTTTGAGTAATGACGGAGGCTCAGTTTTCACCTACCCAACTCAAGAAGATGTTGTCTATAAAGGATTGGCTGAAGTCAATAATGGTCAGTTTGAATTTGACTTTGTTTTACCCAAGGATATTTCTTTTGCGGTTGATACAACTGCTAGGATAAGTTTTTACGCATACTCCCAGACAGAAGATGCAACAGGATTTGAGGACGGATTGAGTATAGGAGATCGAGATGAAAATGCAGTGAATGATGGGCAGGGGCCTGAGATTGACCTATTCATGAATGATGAGAATTTCGTTTTTGGCGGGTATACGGATAACGAACCGATCCTTCTTGCCAAGATTTTTGACCCCAACGGAGTCAATACGGTAGGCACAGGGATAGGGCATGATATCAGCGCTGTTTTGGATGGAGATGTAGCCAACACCTTTATATTAAACGATTACTATAGCTCAGATTTGAGTACTTATCAAAGAGGTTCCGTGAAGTTCCCATTTGACGAATTATCTCCCGGAAACCACTCGGTGGAACTAACCGTTTGGGATGTACATAACAATTCGAGTAAATCCAATATTGAATTTATCGTTGCCGAATCTGAAGGCCTGGCGATTGAGAGGGTGTTGAATTACCCCAATCCATTCACTACACACACTGAATTTTATTTCGAACACAACCAGAGCACGGAATTTCTAAATGTTCTAATCGAAATCTATACTGTTACGGGAAAATTGGTAAAAACCATTAATACTGTATCCAATACCGAAGGATTTCGTAACGTACCTATTCCTTGGGATGGTCGAGATGATTTTGGCGATCGTCTAGCTACAGGAACATACGTATATAAGGTGTCAGTTAAGAACCCTTCAGGGGATAAAGACATGAAATTCGAAAAACTCGTAATTCTCAATTAGTTCGATTGAGCTACTCATTTAACTATATTTGCATCCGCAAGATTTTTGCACATGAAAAATAAGATTCTTCTTTTTGTAATAACAGGCCTAACGGTTCTATCAGTAAAGGCCCAAAATCCGGTAGATTGTGCCGGAGCTGTAAACGGAAGTAATTGCGATGAACTGCGCGCCATTACTACAGCCGTTCCTTTTCTGCTTATTGGTCCCGATTCAAGAAGTGGAGCAATGGGAGAAGTAGGAGTTGCAATATCTTCTGATGCAAACGCCCAGCACTGGAATGCTTCAAAATTGGCTTTCGCTGAAGAAGAAATGGAGTTTTCTCTTTCTTATAGTCCTTGGCTTAGACAACTTGTAGATGACATGAACTTAGCTTATCTCTCTGGGTACAAGAAAATCAGCAAGACTTCAGCAATTGGCGGAAGTCTTCGATACTTTACCTTAGGTGATATCATATTTACTGATCAAAATGGTACTGAAATCAGACCATTTCGACCAGCTGAATTTGCTTTGGATGTGAGCTATTCACTCCAGCTTTCGAGTAAATTCTCAGGTGGTATTACCGCCCGTTGGATTAACTCAAATTTGACAGGTGGTGTAAATGTCGGTGGTGCAGATTCAAAAGCTGCCAATGCATTTGCTGTAGATCTTTCAGGATACTACAAAGACGATGATATTTCTCTTGGGGATAAAGATGCTGCCTTGGCCTTCGGTATCGCTATTTCGAATATCGGTAATAAGATTTCATACACCAACACCGCTCAAAGAGATTTCCTTCCGATGAACTTGAGGTTGGGTGGTGCATTTACAATTGATCTCGATCAATTCAATTCAATCACGTTTGCATATGATGCGAATAAATTGCTTGTACCATCACCAGCCCTATACGATCAAAATGATCCTACCAAGATAATCGCGGGAAGAGATCCTGATGTGGGTGTTGCTGAAGCAATTTTTGGCTCGTTTAGCGATGCTCCCGGTCGTCCGATTCGAGACGAAGACGGAGCTGTAGTATTGAATGATGAAGGATTAGCAGAAATAGAAAGCGGAAGTGTTTTTCAAGAAGAATTGAGAGAAATCAACCACTCTATAGGTTTTGAGTATTGGTATGCGAATCAATTCGCCGTTCGTGGGGGGTACTTTTATGAGCATCCTACTAAAGGTAACCGCCAGTACTTCACCATCGGAGCAGGTTTCCGTTACAATGTATTCGGTCTTGACCTTTCTTACCTGATTCCGACAGAACAAAGGAATCCATTGGCAAACACCTTACGCTTTACGCTGCGCGTGGCCTTTGACAGCTCAGGGCCCGCTCCCGCAGATACTACCAACTAATTCATGAAAATTAGAGTCGGTTTCGGATACGACGTCCATCAATTGGTGGAAGGACATCCTTTCGTTCTGGGTGGTATCAAGATTGACTATTCCAAGGGTGCTTACGGGCATTCAGACGCCGATGTACTACTCCATGTTATTTGCGATGCGCTTCTTGGAGCCGCAAATTTGAGAGATATCGGATTTAACTTTCCCGATACAGATCCTAAATACAAAGGAATAGATAGCAAAATTCTTCTCCGCGAGAGCTACCGTTTGGTAAAGGAAAAAGGATACATGCTCTCCAATATCGATTGCACGATTTGCCTTCAACAGCCTAAGATTAATCCTTTTATTCCTGAAATGAAAGAGGGAATTGCAGAATTACTTGAGATCGATATCGATGACATTTCCATAAAAGCTACCACCACCGAAAAACTTGGTTTTGTAGGTAGAGAAGAAGGAATAAGTGCTTATTGCACTTGCCTGATTCAATCGGTTTAAGCTTTCTTTCCTACTTTCGGAATCCATGGAGAACAAAGAAATTCACATTAGATACGAACGTTATGCATCTGCTGATGAACTCTCAGCCGATGATCGTTTACTTTTCAATCAAGCCATTGAAGCATCAAAAAGTGCTTATGCACCTTATAGTAAGTTCTCCGTTGGAGCAGCAGTTTTATTGGAAAACGGTGAGGTTGTCAAAGGAAGCAACCAAGAGAATATGGCCTACCCTAGTGGTCTATGCGCCGAACGGGTAGCCTTGTTTGCCGCGGCCTCAAACTTTCCCAATATTCCTTTTAAGGCCTTGGCTATTATGGCTCAACCCATCTCTTCTGGCCAAGATACAGAAGTTACTCCCTGCGGATCGTGCAGACAGGTCATGCTCGAATACGAGCGTATCCTAAGTCAGGATATTCGAATTATTACAGGAGCACCAAACGGACCCATTTCTATCATTGAAAATGCTCGTTCTCTTTTGCCTATGGCTTTTTTCGATGCAGGATTGGGAAAAGATATTGGATAAAACCAAGACCCCTAAAAAGTCTAACTACTGAGTTGTATATTTGTCGCCTTTAAGTCAAATTAGAATGGCAACAAAAACAAACGGAACTACCAAGAAAGCCCCTGCGAAGAAGACTGCGGCAAAAAAGACAGGATTTTCGAAAGATACCTATTTGAAGTGGTACGAGAGTATACTGATGATGCGTCGATTCGAAGAAAAGTGCGGTCATCTTTATGTGCAGCAAAAATTTGGAGGATTCTGTCACCTTTACATCGGACAAGAAGCCGTTCTTGCGGGAATGGTCTCAGCTATGGATAAGGATGACAGAGTGATCACTGCCTACAGGGACCACGCTCACCCCATTGCATTGGGGACTGACCCTAAATACGTTATGGCCGAGCTTTATGGAAAAACCACAGGTCTTAGTAAAGGTAAAGGAGGTTCTATGCACATGTTCGACAAGGAGAGACACCTTTTCGGTGGACATGGTATCGTTGGTGCACAGATCGCTTTGGGAGCTGGGATAGCTTTCGCTGATCAATATTTAGGGAAAAAGCAGGTTACCTATTGTTTTATGGGGGACGGAGCTGTTCGCCAAGGAATTCTTCACGAGACATTCAACATGGCAATGACGTGGAAGATTCCTGTTGTATTCGTGATAGAGAACAACAATTACGCAATGGGTACTTCTGTAGAAAGAACGTCCAACGTAACCAACCTTAGCGAGCTCGGAGAATCTTACGACATGCCTGCACTATCTGTTGATGGTATGAGCTGTGAGGCTGTCCATGAGGCGTTTGCTGCGGCAGCTGAGCATTCGAGAAAAGGTGACGGTCCTTTCCTTCTGGAAATGAGAACGTATCGCTACAAAGGGCATTCAATGTCTGATCCTCAGAAGTACAGAACCAAGGAAGAAGTTGAAGAATATAAAGGTCGCGATCCATTAACCATTGTAAAAGAGGTTATTCGAAAGAAAAAGTGGATGACTGACGCGCAATTGGCTGACCTTGATAAAAAGACAAAAGCAGAAGTTGAAGAATGTGTGAAGTTTGCTGAGGAATCTCCGGACCCAAAGCCGGAAGAGCTTTACGAGGATGTTTATATTCAGGATGATTACCCTTACGTAAAAGAATAACAAAATATTATGGCTGAAATAGTACGCATGCCGAAGCTCAGCGACACCATGGAAGAAGGTGTTGTAGCAGAATGGCACAAGAAGGTGGGTGATGAAGTAAAGACAGGTGATGTCTTGGCCGAGATTGAAACCGATAAGGCCACCATGGAATTTGAATCATTTCAGGACGGTGTGTTATTGCATATTGGTGTGGAAACGGGCGATGCTGCTCCCGTAGATTCTATCCTGGCAGTGCTTGGAGAGAAAGGAGAAAACATCGATGACCTTTTGAAAGAAGCTTCAGAGAATGGTGCAGAAAAGTCTGACTCCGATTCCAAAGAAGAAGAATCAAAAGAAGAGGATAAGCCCGAACCCAAAGCAGAAGATAAGTCCGAAGCGAAGGAGGAAAAACCAGAGGAGAGAGCACCTGCTGCCACCTCAAATGCCGACGGAAGAATCAAAGCGTCTCCACTGGCGCGTAGCATGGCGGATGAGAAAGGAATAGATCTCAGTGCTGTGAGTGGCACAGGAGATGGGGGGAGAATTGTAAAGCGCGATATCGAAGATTACACACCTTCAGCTGCTAAGGCTTCTTCAAGCTCTGTCGCCGCTACAGGCCAAGAGAGCTACAGCGAGGAGAAAGTCTCTCAAATGCGCAAGGCCATCGCTCGAAGACTTTCCGAGAGCAAATTTGGCGCTCCGCATTTCTATCTTACCATGGAGATCGACATGGAAAATGCCATGGCTTCTCGTAAGGCAATCAATGCAGCTATCGAGCCTGCAAAGATTTCTTTCAATGATATGGTGATCAAAGCATCTGCGGCAGCCTTGAAGAAAAACCCTAAGGTGAATGCATCTTGGTTGGGAGATAAGATTCGATATAACGATCATGTGCACGTAGGTGTCGCAGTGGCTGTAGACGAAGGTCTCTTGGTTCCCGTAATCAAGTTTGCTGACTCGAAGCCAATGGCGGCGATCAACGAAGAAGTGAAAGAGATGGCCGGTAAAGCCAGAAACAAAAAGCTTCAGCCAAGCGAGATGGAAGGCAACACTTTTACCATCTCAAACTTAGGGATGTTTGGTATCGAAGAGTTTACAGCGATCATCAATCCACCTGATGCTTGCATTATGGCTGTAGGGACGATTGTAGAAAAGCCCGTTGTTAAGAACGGTCAGATTGTAGTGGGCCATACCATGAAAGTGACGCTCTCTTGCGATCACCGTGTGGTTGATGGAGCGGTAGGCTCAGCATTCTTGCAAACGTTCAAGAAATATATGGAAAACCCCGTTTTGATGTTGGCAGAATAAGTCAAATCAAATCAGATATTTTTGAGAAAGCCCCGCCAATTTGGTGGGGCTTCCTATTTTTACACTCGATTGAACTCCTTCCTTCACACACCGCTCAATTACGTCAAGGGAATTGGCCCCGCCAAAGCCGAATTGTTGGCAACAGAGCTTAACATACGCACTGTTGAGGATTTGCTTCAGCATTACCCTTTTCGGTATGTAGATCGATCGAAGGTTTACCCGATCGGTCAACTGCGCGAAACGATCGACTTTGTCCAAATCAAAGGAGTTTTGGGAACGCTAACAGAAGAGGGAGTGGGCAAAGCCAAAAGACTCCGGTCATCGCTTAGAGATGAGACAGGGCTGGTCGAGTTCATCTGGTTTAAAGGATTGAAGTGGATTAAGGAAAATCTAAAGCCTGGTAAACAGTACGTGGCTTTTGGAAAAGTCGCACTTTACAAGGGCAGGCCTTCCATGCCACACCCCGAATTGGAGTTATCTGATGAGGTAAAGATATCCGATGGCTACCTCCAGCCCATTTATAGCTCGACTGAGAAATTAACCAAGCGCGGCATGAGCTCCAAAGGCTTTGAGAAAGCCATCCGAAGTGTTTTAACCAGACCTGATTTCGGTTGGCCCGAAACACTCTCCGAAGGAATTCGTGAAGAATTAAAACTCGTCACCAAGAAGCAGGCAATTCAACTTATTCATCTTCCGCGAAACTCGAATGACACGACTCACGCCCGTAGACGGTTAAAGTTTGAGGAACTGTTTTTTATTCAACTGGAGCTTCTGCTTAAAAAGGATGTTCACGCTAAGCAAATTCGCGGTTTCATTTTCGAATCGGTAGGCGACTACTTCAATACCTTTTACGAAAAGTACCTACCCTTCGAATTGACTGGAGCACAAAAGCGAGTGCTGAAAGAAATTAGAAGGGATTTTGGCTCAGGTCGTCAAATGAATCGGCTCCTCCAAGGTGATGTTGGAAGCGGCAAGACCATGGTATCAGCCCTCGCGGCCTTGATGGCCATTGACAATGGATTCCAAGCTTCGGTGATGGCGCCGACGGAGATTTTGGCCAACCAACATTTCGAGACTTTTTCGGAAATGCTCAATCCCTTGGGATTGCGGGTTGAAATTCTAACGGGTTCTACCAAAACAGCCAAGCGCCGAGAAATCCACGCCGGACTCATGTCGGGACAGGTTCACCTTTTGGTGGGTACACATGCCCTACTCGAAGACAAAGTGCAATTCAAGAATATTGGCCTAGCTGTCATTGATGAGCAACACCGATTCGGTGTAGCCCAACGGGCCAAGCTTTGGCGAAAAAATACCCAGCCACCTCACATCTTGGTAATGACGGCTACGCCAATTCCCAGAACTTTGGCAATGACGCTTTATGGTGATTTGGAGGTGAGCGTTATCGATGAGCTCCCGCCCGGACGAAAACCCGTTGATACAAGCCATGTTTTTGACAATGCTCGAATCAAGATTTTCGGCTTTATGGAAGATCAGATACGCCGTGGAAGGCAGATTTATGTGGTCTATCCACTGATCGAAGAATCCTCCACACTTGACCTAAAAGATTTGATGGATGGGTACGAAAGTATCGAGCGACGCTTCCCCAAACCCGATTACCAGATCAGTGTGGTGCATGGAAGGATGAAGCCTAAGGACAAGGATTTCGAAATGAACCGCTTTGCTGAAGGTAAAACCCAAATAATGGTCGCTACTACGGTGATTGAAGTGGGAGTCAACGTACCCAATGCCTCCGTTATGGTGATTGAAAGTGCCCAGCGATTTGGGCTTTCGCAGCTTCATCAGCTCAGAGGCCGTGTGGGAAGAGGAGCGGAGAAGTCTTATTGCATTCTCGTTACGGATAAGAAAGTTAGCAACGAAGCTCGCAAGCGAATGCGAACGATGGTGGAGACGAACGATGGCTTTCGGATTTCTGAAGTGGATCTCGAATTGCGCGGGCCCGGCGACTTGATGGGTACACGGCAGAGTGGTGATCTGGATCTAAACTTAGCCAATCTTGCGACCGATGGAAAGATTTTGGCTTTTGCCAGAAATGTAGCAATCGACTTGCTTGATGAAGATCCCGAGCTCAAACTCGAAAAGAACGTAAACATCCTTCGTCGAGCGAAAGAGGTCATCTTTAATAAGCCCAATTGGAGCAGGATTTCCTAGGGTTAAATTTTTAGTTTTGTCGGTTAAACTTTTGCGTGAATGAAAGTCTCATATAATTGGCTCAAGAACTACCTTTCCTTCGATTTATCTCCTGAAGAAGTCTCTGAAATTCTAACGGATACAGGTTTGGAAATTGAGAAACTCGAGCCCTTCGAATCGGTGCCTGGAGGACTGAAAGGTGTGGTCGTTGGTCATGTTACCGAAGCGGTTCAGCATCCCAATGCCGATAAGCTAAAGGTGACCAAAGTGGATGTGGGAACAGGACAGTTGCTCAACATCGTTTGTGGGGCGCCAAATGTGGCTCAAGGCCAAAAAGTACTTGTAGCTACTGTTGGCACAACCTTGATGCCCGAACCAGACAAGCCTTTTAAGATAAAGAAGGCAAAGATTCGAGGGGAGGAAAGTTTTGGGATGATTTGCGCTGAAGATGAGCTGGGCATTGGCGAAAGCCACGATGGAATCATGGTGCTGCCTGAAGATACATCTGTTGGAGAAGCAGCAGCTGATATTCTTGAGGTAGAAAATGACTATGTTTTTGAAATTGGCTTAACGCCAAACAGAACTGATGCATTTGGTCACTACGGGGTAGCACGAGACTTGGCGGCGCGCCTGAGTTTGAAAAACAAAGTAAGAGCGACCCTTCCCGAAGTCAAAGTCGACATTGCTGATGGAAATCCCATAATCGTGAAAATCGAAGATGCCGATGGCTGCGGTCAATATGCGGGTCTTTATATTGAAAGCGTGAAAGTGGAGCCATCTCCCGGGTGGTTGCAAAACCGGTTGAGAGCCATCGGACTTCAACCCATTAACACAGTGGTAGATGTGACGAACTACGTGCTTCACGAATTGGGTCATCCGCTCCATGCTTTTGATGCCGATAAGATTGACGGAAATACTGTCTTCGTGAAAACGCTTCCTGAAGGAACTAAATTTAAAACTCTCGACGAGTTAGAGCGAAATCTCTCTTCTGAAGACCTGATGATTTGCGATGCCAAAGGCGGACTTTGTATCGCCGGGGTTTTTGGAGGCATAGGGTCAGGAGTCAGCGAAGAAACCACGAATGTCTTTTTAGAGAGTGCTTGGTTTAATCCGTCTCGAGTGAGAAAAACGGCCAAGCGTCACGCTTTGAATACCGATGCCTCTTTTCGCTACGAGCGGGGAGTTGACCATGAGATGACTCTTTTCGCATTGAAACGAGCGGCTCAGCTTATTCAAGAATTAGCAGGTGGAACAGTTCGCGGACCCATCAACCATGAGTTGACCAAGCTACCTGAGCAAAGCGAAATCAGCATTACACTCAAAAGAATCAACGACCTCTGCGGTGCAAATATATCCGCCGAAGAGTTGGAGAATATTCTGTCTTCTCTTGATTTTGAATTTGAAAAGTCGGGAGAGTGGTATCAGCTTAAAGTACCATCCTATCGTGTGGATGTGACACGCGAGGCAGACGTGGTAGAAGAGGTGCTGAGAATCTATGGCTACAATGCCATTGCTTTACCCGAAAGGATGTCGATTTCGGTGAGTATTCCACAAAAACCCGAGCCCAACCAGGTGATGCAGTCATTGGCAAATTCCCTTTCTGCAAGAGGGTTTTCTGAGATCATGTCAAACGGATTGACTGAATCGGCCAAGATTCAAAAAGTGGTAGGAGAAGAGCTGGCCAAAGATTTGGTAGCCATGCTAAATCCCTTGAGTATGGAATTGGATGTGCTAAGACCGACCTTGGCCATCAGCTCATTGGAATCCATTTCTTATAACCTGAATCGGCAAGCCGAACGATTGATGTTTTACGAAATTGGTACGGCCTATCAAAAAGCAGAAAAAGCCTACAAGGAGACGTTGACCCTTTCCATTGCTTTGGTTGGTGATCGCTTTCGCGAAAGCTGGAACAACCAAGGTCAACCTTTTTCATACTCGGACCTTTCGGGTGAGGTAAAAGGCGTTTTTGAAATCATGGGAATTACCGATTTAAAAGCAGAATCAGGAACGCATTCCTTTATGACGGATGTCACTGTGCTGAAAAAGGGAGAGAAACCTTTTGCTTCTTTTGGTGTGGTGAGCCCTAGGGCATTGAAAACCTACGGGATCAAAAAACCTGTTCTTTTTGCAGAGATTGACCTCACCGCTTCCTTGCGCAAGATGAAACACGCCACCAAAACGGTGGACGACTTACCGAAATTTCCCACCGTTCGGCGCGACTTATCGCTTCTGCTCAACAAGAATATTCCTTTTGCTGAAATTGAGAAATTGGCTTTTGCGAAAGCCGGAAATATGCTGAAAGAAGTTGGTCTGTTTGATGTTTACGAAGGAAAAAATTTGCCGGAAGGCAAGAAGAGTTATGCCATTTCATTCACCTTGAGGGATGAAAAGAAAACGCTGACCGACAAGAAAATAGAACAAACCATGGCTCAAATTCAGAGCGAACTGGAAACAGCATTGGGAGCGGAGTTAAGATGATCCACAAGATTTATTATCACAGTCTGCGTTTTGTAGTAAGACTTGCCATTAAGCTCTTCTATCGGCGGATAGAGATTCAAGGAATAGAGAATATTCCTGAAGAAGGCCCTGTTCTTTTGGCACCAAACCATCAGAATGCATTCATAGATGCACTGTTGCCGGCAACACTTTTTCCGCGCACCATTCATTTCTTAGTGAGAGCTGATGTCTTTAAATCTAACCTGGCAAGGAAGTTTTTTAACTCGATCCAAATGATGCCTGTTTACCGTCAGCGAGATGGTGTTCAAAATTTGGCCAAGAATGAGGAGACCTTCCGTCAGTGTCACGAAATTCTGCGTCGAGGGGAAGTGTTGTTGCTTTTTCCGGAAGCTACGCACGAAGGCGTTCGTAAACTGAGACCACTCAGTAAAGGCTTCACGAGAATACTATTTGGCGCTTTGCAAGATGGTCATGAGGATTTGGATATCAAGGTGGTTCCCACGGGCTTGAATTACAGCAATTATAGTGATTCTCAGTCGAGAGTCTTGATAAGTTACGGCAAGCCTATTTCCGTGCAAGACTACAAGGCTCAGATTGCAGAGAATGAGGCGCGCGCTATGAATGCGCTGAGAGAGAAAGTATTTGAGGAACTGGCAGAAGAAATTATCCACATTGAAGGTAAAAATGCCATGAAGGCTTTCGATGTGGAGCTCGAGCGTATCCTTCCCTTTTATGCTGATTCCAGGACGGGCTACAGCAGCCGTAAGTCGGGCAATCCATTTTACAAATCGCGAGAGGCAGCATTACAGCAAACAGCTGCTGACAGTAGCTATTTTCGCCGAATATTCATTTACGATTCAGAAATGGGTAAGCGAAAATTGCAGGCGCCATTCTTCTATATCAATAGAAGAGATGCGGGTTATTGGGTCATTCAAAATATCTTTTTGTTAATCGCTCTCCCTTTATTTTTACTCTCTTGGGTTTTACACGCTCCGTCTTATTTTACCGTGAAGGCGCTATTGGGAAAGTATGTAAAGGATCGTCAGTTTCACAGTTCGATTAAGCTTGTGGGCATGCTGATACTGTTCCCTCTTTTTGGTCTTATTTTTTCAATTGTCTTTGGCATTTGCTATGGAAAGCCGCTGTTAGTAATACCGTCGGTTTTGTTGTTCTTTCCGCTGAGCGTTTTTATCATCCGAGAGCTTCGGTTGCCCTACCGTTATTGCCTTACCTTTTGGCGAATGACTTTTATTCGTTGGAAAAACAAAGATTTGTACCGCTATCTGAACCGAATCGAGGAGGACATTCTCGAAAATATCGACTCTCATGAAAATCATTTTCGCAACAAACAATCCCAATAAGCTAGCTGAGATTCAAAACGCTCTAGGTGATGATTTTGAGTTGGTTTCTCTAAAAGATATTGGCTTCGAAGGTGAGATTCCTGAAACGGGAAGAACCCTCGAGGCAAATGCCCTACAGAAAGCCACCTATATCTACGATCGCTATAAAGTTCCCGTTTTTGCTGATGACACGGGTTTGGAAGTCGCCTGTCTGAATGGCTTGCCGGGAGTAGATACAGCGCATTATTCGGGGAGCCGAGATGCTGATGCCAATATGCAGAAGCTATTGAGCGAGATGCGGTTTCATGATGATCGATCGGCTGCTTTTAAAACAATCATCGCATTCATTACTGAGGAGGACAAAAAGTTGTTTTCAGGAGAAATTCAAGGCCAAATTGCAAAAGCGAAAAGCGGGGATAGCGGCTTTGGCTATGACCCTGTTTTTGTACCCGAAGGTGAATCACGAACTTTTGCCGAGATGACGATGGATGAGAAGAAGCAGAAAAATCACCGCGTCAGGGCGCTGAAAAAATTTACGGATTATCTGAAAGGGACTTATTGATTACTTGCTGACTCGATCATCAGGTCGATCAATTCAGCTTTGCCGATCCCTATGGCGGCCGCCTGCTGCGGTACCAAACTCGTTTCGGTCATTCCGGGAACGGTGTTTATTTCGATGACATGAAACACGCCCTCCACAAGTTTGTAGTCTATTCTGATCACCCCTTTGCATTCAAATGACCTTGCTATATCTTCAGAGGTAGATCGACAAGTTTCGTAGAGATCTTTTGGTAGTTGTGCGGGTGTGATTTCCTTGGTTTGATCCAGACTGTATTTTGCTTCGTAATCAAAGAACTCTCTTTCCGTGGTGATCTCTGTTACAGCCAAAGCCTGGTAGTTTTCTTTGCCACAAATTACTCCACAAGTAAACTCTCTTCCGTCCAGAAACTCTTCGATCAATATCGCCGAATTTTCGCGGTAAGCCTTTTCTACCGAAGCTTCTAGTTCTTCGGCTTTGGAGACTTTTGAGATTCCCAAGCTCGATCCACCCTGATTTGGCTTAACGAAGACTGGTAATTTTAGCCGATTCAAAACTTCGTTTCTGTCGAACTTAGCGGGAGTTTGGATCAGCATTCCCTTGGCAGTATGAAAACCTCGCTCATTTAGCACATCATTGGTGTAGCGCTTATTAAATGTTAATGCCAAGTTGAGTACGCTTCCGGTTGTATATGGCATGTCGATCATATCGAAGTATCCCTGCAGAAGACCATCTTCACCGGGAGTTCCATGGACGATTACCAGACAGATTTCCGGACGAATCCGTTTGCCATTGAGTTCAAACGAAAAGTCTTTGGTATCAATCGGTTTTCTGCTATCGTCGACAAGAGTATACCAATTTGACTTTTCAATCACCATTTGAAAAGGCGTGTACTTCTCACGATCAATATTGTTGAGAAGCATTTGTGCTGATTTCATGGATACAACGGCCTCTCCCGAGTACCCACCGCAAACGATGCCAATAGTTTTTTTCATATTCTTAGGGTGAAGTTATACTCGCGGATGGATTTACTCACAGGCTTTTCCTCAAAGTTTGAACATGTTTTTTCTCATAACCCGTTCTCGGAAGTAATAGGACTGTATCAGTAACGTTTATTCCCGGTAGGTTCTTGCTATCTTTGCCGGCAATTGTATCCTTAATGAAAGGAATTATTCGATTTATCAGTAGTGGAAGGGTTTGGATGAATATCCTTCTAATCACCATTTTTATTTCGTTGGTGGTCTTTTTGACCATGCAGTGGCTTGGTATGTATACCATGCATGGTGAGTCTATGAGTGTGCCCGATATAAAAGGGAGATCGATTGAAAATATTGAGACCCTCCTATCCAATATTGATATGACTTATGAGGTGACCGATAGTATTTACACCGACGAATATCCAAGAGGGACTGTAGTCTCACAAAATCCAAAGTCAGGCAAGCAAGTAAAAAAGGGTCGGACGGTATATCTTACCATCAATAGTATTCTGCCCGAGATGGCCGAAGCTCCTGATTTGATTGGGAAGTCAAAACGCATTGCAGTACCGATATTAGAAATATCAGGTTTGAAGTTGATCTCACTAAAATACCGACCTGACGAATCATGTACGGACTGTGTGGTGGGCTTGGAGTACAAGGGTAAGAGAGTTGAGCCGGGCGATAAAATTCGAAAAGGTGAAGGTGTTGTTCTGATACTTGGGCAAACCTCAGATGTTCCCACTTCCGCACCTGATCTGCTTGGGCTCACGTATGCCGAAGCTTACGAGTTGATTATCTCTTCTTCTTTGAATGTCGGAAGCATATTGTCTTGTGCGGGTTGTGAAACGGCCAATGACACTTCAGCAGCTTTTGTTGTGAATCAAAGACCTCAGAGAAATGAAATGATTAACCTAGGTACTTTTGTTGATCTTTATCTGACTACTGATACCTCAATGGTGATAGACTTTAAAACAGCCATAGACACGATTCCTGATGAATTCGAATAAGTTATTTTTTCTCTTCCTCTTGTTTTTGCCTTTCCGGATGGTAGCGCAAGAAATGATCTATCCGGCCACCATTATTACAGAAAAGGCTGTTGCCAAAAAGCGCGTTGCCAAATATGAAGCAAAGGATGATGCCTTGGTTGAGCTTCCCTTTGTAGATGATTTCAGCACAGATTATTTTCCCGGCAATGAGGAGGAAAACCCCATACTTTGGGAAAATCGATATGCGACTTTGAACAATGGCTTACCGCTTAATGCTCCGACTGTCGGTGTTGTAAGCTTTGATGGGACCGATGAGGTAGGTTATCCTTATTCTTTTGATTCGGGATCGGGTCCTGCAGATACACTCACGACTTGTCCTATTAATCTGGACTACGATATAGACGATGGGATCGGCCTTAGTTTTTACTACCAGCCCAAAGGGATAACTTTTTTTCCTCCCAATGCCTCCAATGACTCTTTGATACTGGAGTTCTTCGCTCCTGAATTGGATGAATGGTTTTGGGTTTGGTCAACGATCGATGTTTCCAATACCGATGAATTTACCTTCGTCTATATTCCTATTACCAATACACGTTACCTCAAAGAGGGCTTCAAGTTTCGCTTTAGAAACATAGCCTTTCTCCAAGGTCTGTACAGCGTTTGGAATGTAGATTACGTTTGGCTTGACCAAAACAATATCAACGATGATCCCATTGTGAACGATGTCGCTTTTGTAAACGGTCCCATTTCTTTCCTTCAGGATTATTCGGCTATGCCTCTACCGCATTATGCTGAGAGTCCGGCCGATAGAATGCTCGAAGAGGTTGAGGTTCTGTTTAGAAATTTGAATGATGGACCGAGGACATTGGAAGGAAATGAAATCGTTGTCTCGCATGAAGGTACGGTAACGGATGTATTGCAAAATTTCAATGAGCCGCCTATTGCAGCTCAGAGTACCGCTGATTACACCCATCAGCTTGACGATGATGGGAGCCAGTATGTTTACGATACTTCACTAGAAGATGAGGAGTTGATTTTAGATGTGAGCATAGACCTTGGTACGGCAGATTTTGGCCCAACGGCTAGCAATAACTCATTTAAGTTTAAGCAAACCTTCTTCACCCACTATTCATACGATGATGGTTCTGCTGAGGCGGGATATGCTGTAGCAGGCAGTGGGTCAAGATTGGCTTTGAAGTACACAAACTTTAAGTCAGATTCAGTTTGGGCGCTTCGAATTTATACCATGCCTATTGGTATTAACTACGAAAACACTCCGTTTACTATCAAAATTTGGGAAGACAACGCAGGTGTACCCGGAGCAGAGCTGGCCTCAACCCAGCATGAGTTCACTTATGGCCAAAATGAGTACCAAGAGCAGATAATTTATCAATTTGAAGAGCCTGTTTTTATCCCTTCGGGAACCTTCTTTATCGGATATCAGCAGTCTTCACAATCATCCGGTCTTCGCACAGGGCTTGACTTAAACACGAGCGGGAATGAAGGCAATCTTTATTTCAATGACGGAAACGGTTGGGAATTAACGCTTGCGGCGGCTGAAGCTTCTACAATGATGCACCCTATGTTTACTACTGAAGGTTACAAAGATATCGTTGCTTCTACAAGCCAACAAAACGCTATCCCTGGTCTACGCATTTATCCGAATCCGGCAAGTCAGTGGGTAGTGATAGAGTCTGAAACGCAGAATATTTTAAATGTCTCGATTTTTGATTTAAGCGGAAGATTGATTGATCAAAACCAAGTGACCAATACGCTTGATGTTTCCGGACTATTACCGGGAATTTACCTGCTGCAAGTTGCCGACTCTCAAGGGCGCCAAAGCGTAAAGAAACTTTCCATTGAGCGATAACGAAATAGAATACACCGAAAGCGATGAAGAGCTTTTTGAGCACTACCGCATTCAGGCTGACCCGGGTCAGGAGCCTCTTCGAATAGATAAGTTCTTGATGGACAGGATTCCGAATACGTCGAGAACGAAGCTTCAGGATGCTGCCATAGAAGGTAATATTCGGGTGAATGATCAGAAGGTGAAGGCGAACTACAAGGTGAAGCCTGACGACGATATCTCCATAGTGCTTCCGTATCCGAAAAGAGAAATAGAGCTTATTCCGCAGGATATTCCTTTGGAGATTCTGTATGAAGATGATCATATGATCATTGTCAATAAGGCTGCAAATATGGTGGTACATCCCGGCTATGGAAACTACACGGGCACCATGGTAAATGCTTTAATCCATCATTTTGACAATTTGCCCGAGGCAAAGGGTGCGATTCCCGGGAGGCCCGGATTGGTGCATAGACTCGATAAGAATACGACCGGTGTCATGGTGATTGCGAAGACTGAAAGAGCGCTGACCAACTTGTCGCTTCAGTTTTTTGAGCGTACTATCGATCGCCGCTACGTGGCACTAGCTTGGGGTGACATCGAAGAAGACGGGATGATAGAAGGTCATATTGGTCGCTCACTCAAAAACCGAAAGGTGATGACCGTATTTCCTGAAGGAGAATATGGGAAAGAAGCTAGGACGAGATACAAAGTACTGGAGCGATTGACTTACGTTACCCTGGTAGAGTGCAAACTAGAAACAGGGCGAACTCACCAAATTCGAGCGCATTTCCAGCACATCAATCATCCTCTCTTCAATGACCCCGAATATGGCGGAAATAAGATTCTGAAAGGAACGCAGTTCAGTAAGTACAAGCAATTTGTAATGAACAACTTCGACCTGCTTCCAAGGCAGGCCTTGCACGCGCGAAAGCTAGAGCTCACGCATCCTCATACGGGTGAGCGAATGAACTTCGAATCAGATATTCCTGCAGACTTATCAGCAGTGCTAGAACGATGGAGAAACTATATTAGTCACCGTTAGATTCGAGCCAGCTTTTTACCGTTTCAGCTCTTCTCACCTTTCCCGATTCTGTATAGAGAAATTTTTCTAAATGGATGATTTCCTTGGGCTTTTGGTAAACACTCGAAAAGGCAATATCATCCAGCTTGATTTCTTTTTTGCCTTCTATGAATAGGGCTACTTTTTGACCTAGTAATGAATTGGGTATCCCACTCACGAAGAAGCGAGAATCGATTTTTGGGCTCAAAAGTTTTTCCACCTCTTCGGGAATGACTTTTACGCCACCGGAGTTGATGAGATTGTCAATCCGCCCAAGCCATTTGAACCCTTCTTCGGTCAACTCTATCAAGTCATTGGTAACCAGATCGTTTTTTGTAATTCCTGATCGATTAATGATGAGACAACCTCTTTCATCAGTGCTAATTCTTGCATCCGGCAGCACTTTATAGATTGTCGTGTCTTCACTATTTATTTTGCTCAAGGCAAAATGGGTTAATGTTTCAGCCATACCAAAGCCTACGTAAAAATGTGGGTTCAGTTGTAGAAGTTGAGCCCTAAGCTCACTTAAAACTTCTCCACCACCAAGCAAGACTGTCTCGACCTTGTCAAAGGCTTCGGGAGATTCTCCCAAAATTGATTTCACTTGGTGGGGAGTCATCGGAACGAATGAAATCAATTCATTTAAGTCTTTTAGAGGATTGGCTTTTGGCGCGACTGTTGAGAGATTATAGCCGCCGATAATGGCTCTCACCACCATTAGTTTTGCAGCTACATAATTGAGCGGGAGAGAGAGTAACGACTTACTTTTAGGATTTAAGCCAAAATATTCATTTGTAACCGAGGCACTTTGAATCAATGCCGATTTCGGAAATTCCAAACTCTTAGGATTGCCCGTCGAACCCGATGTTTGAATGAAAATGGTTTCTGATTCATCAAAGAGGTCGATGCAGTAAGAAATAATCTCCATCTCGAATTGATCTTGGCCCTCGATCTGATTGAGCTCATTGCTCTCTATGAATCGTCCGTTGAGACGAACTCCTTGATATTTTGAAAAGGGGGTCAAAGGTTTGGTGGAAGCTTCCATTCTTCATTTTGGAGGTAGTGAAGATACTGCCCGCGAATAGATAGTGGCGATGGAATATTGTTTGTATAAAGTTGTCCCGTTCCTAGGCCTTGCGGTAATTCAGACTGATACATGGCAGTAAATTGAGCGATGGCATTGAGCCCGATATTCGATTCCAAAGCTGACGTAATCCACCAATATGCTCCGATCTTACTCGCTGATTTGATCCACTTCTCGGTCATTTGCAGTCCTCCTACAAGACCTGGTTTAATCACGATGGCTTGGGGTCGAATGGTTTCGAGCATGCGGCCCATCTCGGTCATCGATGTTACTCCGATAAGTTCTTCATCAAGGGCAATATCCAATGGTGTGCTTTCGCAGAGCCTTGCCATTTCCTCCCATTGTTTTTGCCTGATTGGCTGTTCAATGCTATGGAGGTTAAAATCTGAAAGGCGCTTCAATTTTTCCAAAGCTTCTTCGGGTGAAAATGCTCCGTTGGCATCTACTCTTAACTCAATTTCGTCAGGTGAATATTCGTTTCTGATCGCGCGCAACAGCTCAATCTCATCGTCGAAATTAATCGCGCCTATTTTTAGCTTGATGCATCGAAATCCTTCATCGAGTTTTTCTCTGATGCGAGTCTTCATTTCAGCCTTAGTACCCATCCATACCAAGCCATTTATTTCTACACCCTCCTCGTTCTGAGAAAAGCGGGATGGAAATAATAGGAAAGGGTTTTCTGATCGAATTGAACGTTCCGCAATTTCCATGGCAAATCGGATAGATGGCCAGTCTTTAAGACTGCGGATTTCTTTTCCTAGAGCCCAATCCTCCAATACTTTTGTTAAAAAGTCTTCCAGGTCTGGACGGTCATCAATTGAGAGCTTAGGCAGCAAACTCACTTCACCATATCCAACCTTACCATTTTCTTCAAGTTTTACAATCCAAGCGGGCTTTGCGCGCAAAACACCACGGCTTGTTCCACCCGGAGACTTGAAGTTTAAGGTATGCTTTAGAAATTCTGCTTTCCTCATTAGTAAACCAGTCCAAGCCCAAAGGTGAGGGCAAAAAGCAATGTGGTGAAAGCGAGTTTTCGAAGTTCTTGATCGAGGTCGGAAGAGCGATTAGTGGTCAAGACGACTTTCGCATTTTGAAAAATCAGAGGCACTGTAATCAAGAATACAAATTGGTATCCTGATGTAAAGTTGATCAGCGTATAAGTAAGCGCTGAAACAAGAGCGATACATAAAAGAATGACGTGATAGATTCGAGCCGATTCAAATCCCATCATAACAACCAGCGACCTTTTTCCAGATGCTTTATCGTTTTCAATATCACGCATATTGTTGAGATTGAGAACCCCTGTAGACAAAGCTCCAATGGAGACGGCAGGAAGTAAGTCAATCCAAGAAAGTGCTGCCGTATGCAGGTAAAATGTTCCCGCTACTCCTGTGATTCCGAAGAATAGAAACACTGCTACGTCACCAAGGCCTTGATAGCCATAAGGGTTTTTTCCAACAGTGTACTTGATGGCTGCCCCGATTGCCAATAAGCCCACAACGAAGAATGCCGTGATCGCCCCGAACTCGATATTGTCGGCTGCATTTAGCAATAGCCAAATACCCGATGAGAAGGACAAAATGGAGAAGATAATAATGGCCGCCTTCATCTCTTTGGCAGAAATGACTCCGCTTTGAACGCTCCTTTCGGGTCCCGTTCGCTCCGAATTGTCAACGCCATTTACAAAGTCGCCATAGTCATTGGCAAGATTGCTGAGGATTTGCAAAAACAGCGTAGTCAGCAGCGCTCCTACTAGAATTGCTCCATCAAAGGAGTTCTTGTAGAGCGCCATCAAGCTTCCCAGAATCACGCTGGAAAATGAAAGAGGTAGCGTCCTTAGTCTAAATGCCCTAAACCACGCTTCTGTTTTGGTCATAGCTGGTAAAGTTCGTAAGAATCGCGCAGACTTTTGCTTCTTATTGTTCATCAGAATTATCAACACTTATTTCCCCTTGATGTTGATATGAAGAGTGCAATGTGAGTATTGGCCAATTTCTTTCTGAAACCAGAGAAAAGGAAATCCTAACTTTAGTCCATGGCCAAGATCGAAAAGCTGCATACTCCTTCTTTCACTTTTTATCCCGATCAGCGCGGCTTCTACTATATGAAGCTAAAAGAAGGGGAGCAAGTTTCGCTCGAAGATATTTCTCAGGTAGTCCTGTTTATTAAGGACAAAAACGAAGGTGAAAGGCAGCCGGTTTTGATCGAATTGGGTTACGGATCTTCTCTTGCTGAGGGAGTTTATGAGTTTATGGCCCATAATAAAAATCGTTTTTCGACGGCTGACGCTATACTGATCAGCACCTTTGCTCATAAAATTTCAACGACATTCTATTTAAGACATTACAAACCACAGCGCGCGACAAGGGTGTTCAACGATGTTTTTGACGCCCTTGCTTGGATGGAAAAGCAAAAATAGCCTTATCGCGCTTCTTGATTTTCAAGCAATTTAAATCGTTCAGCGATTTTCTTGAAATAGTTTTTTAGAATCTGATCATTCACTTTAGCAGGTGTCACAACTTCTAAAATTCCTGCACCTTTTTGATTTAGGAAACGGCCTAAAACATTTTTGAGGCTAGCCTCATCGTGAGCTTTGAAATGCGTCAAATCAAAGGCTGAGGCGAGTCTTTCAATATTCACAGGATGATGTGCTTCGAAGAATCTCTCTCGCTCTTCATTCGAATCTGACCCTTCAATAATTCTGAAAATCCCACCACCTTGATTATTGATAACGATAATCTTAAAATTTTCGGGAAGACGATTGTTCCAAAGTCCGTTTGAATCATAAACGAAAGACATGTCACCCGTGATAAGTAGAACATCTTCGTCAGGGGCGGCTTTGGCCCATCCTGCGGCAGTGCTGGTGCACCCATCTATTCCGCTGGTTCCGCGGTTGCAATGGTAGGTCAGATTTTCGTTCAGCCCCAGGAGCTGGATGTACCTAACGGGAGTGCTGTTTGAGAGGTGAAGAGTAAGGTTTTTCGATTGAGTGAGCTCATCATTTATGATTTCAAAAACTTTAAAATCAGAATAGGGAGCTTCGTCTAAATAATGGCGATGACCCTCGGCGGCGAGGCTTTTCAATTCCATCCATCTTTGAGCATAGTCGCTGGCAACTCGAGTATTGATGGAGACAAAAGCTTCTGACAGAAAATGGGTCGGATCGGCGTGAATTTCATGAGTTAGACTCATGTACGTATCCAACCCAGATTCATGCGGATGAATGTGCCAGTGTGTGGATGGCTTATATTGGCGCAAGAGATTTTTTAGCTTCTTGGAAATGACATATCCACCCAGAGTGATCAAAATTTGGGGCATAAATTCTTCAGGTTTGCCAGCTTTTTCCAGAGGCATCACTATTCGATCTATTGTATCAATGGCTTTTGGGATACCGATATTTCCCGTGGTTTCAGTCAGAATAACCACGTTTGGTAAATCAGACCATTGCTCCAACAAGTTTAGCAAAGCTTTATCGTGCCGATGCTGTCCCACCAAGATCATCACCCTTTGATTTGATCTGACCGATTCCGCAAGTTCTTTTGCCGCCTCCATCTCTATCGGCGCATCGATCAATTCACTTTTGTAAAAGCGCGATGACGTGAGCGCATCGAGCTTTACCGTTTGGTAAAGCGGTTCAAAAAGTGGAACATTGATATGAATGGGGCCAGGGTCGAGGGTCAGAGCAGTATTAAACGCTTTTGAGAGCAAACGCCTGTTTTGCCATTCCTCTTCCTCGTTTCTTGGCTCAGTGATAAGCGAAAACCAATTTTTAATGTGGTTAGAATAGATGCCTTCTTGTCTGATGGTTTGACCATTTCCCTGGTCAGTCCAGCTAAGAGGACGATCAGCTGTGATGGCCACCAAGGGAACACGATTAAAAAAAGCTTCGGTAATCGCAGGTAAGTAGTTGGCTGCAGCCGAACCACTGGTGCAAATAAGAGCAACAGGGTCTCCCGTTTTCAGTGCCAGCCCAAGGCCGTAAAAACCTGCTGAGCGTTCATCAGGAATGCTATGGCAGGTAAAAAACTCTGACCGATTGAATGAAATGGTGATGGGCGCATTACGCGAACCCGGAGAGATTACAACGTGTTTTACACCGAAATCTCTTGCGGCCATTACAAGAGTTTGAACACCTTTTTTATCTGAGAGTATCAAGTCGTGCTTTTTAGCAAATTTAAGAGTGTTTTGGCTTTCAGCCTGGTTTCCATCCATTCTGCTTCCATATCGCTTTTCGCTGTAATTCCTCCGCCTGCATAAAGCGCTAGATCCCTCTCTCCAATTTGCATGCATCTTAAGTTGACAAAAACGCGTGTTTCGCTTTCGCTGAGAATGCCGAGATAACCAGTGTAAAGACCACGGTCGTGTTTTTCAGCAGCTTGAATTAGTTCAATGGAAGCAGCAGTTGGAAGGCCTGCTACCGCAGGAGTAGGGTGCAATTGGTCAAGCAGTGATCGGACACTTTTGCCGTATTTAAAACGAAAATCTGTTTTGAGATGAACGACATTGGCCGCTTGAATGGTATAGGGTGCGGTCTCTCTTATCTCCGTTGCTCCTCCCTTTTCGAGAATTGCTCGAATATGTTCATTCACCAACTCATGTTCTTCCACTTCTTTTTCTCCCCAATCATATTCCTGTGAAGGGTTTGTGGGTTGGGTGCCGGCCAAAGCTACCGTGGAATATTCATCTCCGCTTCCTTCCAGTAATATTTCGGGACTTGCTCCACACCAAGTTCCTAGACTGGGGTGGTAGAGTAAGTAAGCAAAGGCATTTGGATAGGATTCACACAAACGAAAGAAATAATCAATAGGGTCAAAATCCTTTGGTTTTTCTTCCTGAATAATACTGGATAAAATGGCTTTTTGAATATTTCCTGATTGAAATGCTTCCATGTACTTGGCGAATGACACTCGGTAGCCTTCCTTCGAAGTTTGTCTCTGAAATCGACTCTTTTGTGAAGAGTTTGATGATTGAAGCGAAAAAGCTCCGCCCTGCCAAGGCTTGATAATAAAGTTAGTTTGACCATTTAGATCGGCCAGTTCAATTTCTTTCCCGGGAATGCGGTATACCATAAATGGCCTTTCTTCCGAGACTGCTTTCTCAAATGAAGTATGAATGCTTTCGGTCTTTGTCACTTTGGTAAAATCATATTAGTGAGGCGGCACACCGATATCAACCTGTTATCTTGATCGGTGACTTTTATATCCCATACATGCGTCTTTCTGCCCTTGTGGAGCAATGTGCCTCTCGCTGTTACTAAACCGGATTTGATGCTGCGAATGTGGTTGGCATTGATTTCAATCCCCACTACGCCCCCGGCTGAATTGCCAACCATGATAAAACTTCCCAAGCTTCCCAAAGATTCGGCAAGAGCTGCCGTAGCTCCACCATGTAGCAGGCCTGCAGGTTGATGTACCCTCGAGTTCACCGGCATTGTAGCTTCTACGAAATCTTCTCCAAAATCGGTAAATACAATGCCCAGCGTTTCCATCAGCGTATCTTTGTTGATTTCGTTGGCCTTCTTTAGTATTGCTGTCTTATCCACAAGCTTATTTTTGTCCAAATATAATCGGTCCTTTGAACAAGCTGCTAGCTGCGAAAGTTTACACAAACCAGTCATGATTGACGAATCGAAAAAGAAGCGAATACTATTGGTTGAAGATGAAGAGAGTCTCATTGAGATGATCAGCTTCAATTTGGAGATGGAAGACTACAATGTGACACGAGCTATGGATGGTAAACAAGCTTTGGATATCGCCGATAAGGCTCGCTTTGATCTGTGTATTCTCGATATCATGCTTCCAAAGGTTGATGGAATCACCGTGTGCAAGACACTAAGGATTCGCAATCAGCGCATTCCCATTCTTTTTCTCAGTGCAAAATCTACAGGAAATGATCGGGTAGAGGGACTCAAAGCAGGAGGAGACGACTACCTCACCAAGCCATTTAATTTAGAGGAGTTACTCCTGCGGGTGAAGAATCTGCTTCGGTTGACCACTCCTGTTCAAGAGGTTCAGGCCAAAATTGACAGCTATGAATTCGGAGGTAACTCAGTAGATTTTAAAAACTTCGAGATTAAAAATGCTGAGGGTGAAATAAAAAGTCTCTCAAAAAAGGAAACACATCTCCTGAAATATTTGATCGAAAATGAGGGAAGGGTCGTTTCCCGAGAAGAAATCTTGGACACTGTTTGGGGGTATGACGTCTATCCCACCACGAGAACGATTGACAATTACATTCTCTCTTTTCGAAAGCATTTTGAACCTGATTCGAAGAATCCGATCTACTTCCATTCTGTAAGAGGTGTGGGGTATAAGTTTACAAATTGACCCGATTAAGGCAACCACCTTATTTTCTTTCGTCTTCAATGTGCAATCTCAGTGATTGCTCATGGTTTCAAATTATTCTTGCAGGTTTTAAAAGCGTTCTTCGGGACGCTTTTTCTTTTTTTAGCACCTCATGTTGGGACATTGGAGACACACTTCTAATACTGTTCTCAGCTTTTTTTGATTTAATCGACAACCTTTTAAAATCCCTACGTCTTTATGACACAATCGCAAGATTGTATGGTTTCAAAATTTTCCTTGCAGGTTTAAAAGCGCTTTTCGGAGCGCTTTTTTTATTCGAATACTGCGTACTGGAATTTCTCTGAAGCTTCTATGGGCTCTGAGCTATCGAGCATTTTCAAGACGGTTTTTCTCAAGAACTCTTCGAAAAGATCCATTACTTCGCTTCTGTCTCCTACGTTCAGGTATAGATCTCTTTTTCCGGGAGCGGCCAACGAGATAATCTGATTCACCACTTCTACATCTTTGTTTTCATCGTAAAGCAACCAGTCGTAAAGCAATAATTGTAGGGCTTTCCCTTTGGTCTTGAGCTTATCTTCCAGAAAATTATAGGTGGTTGGTTGATTCTTGGCCGGACTTAGATTGAGATCAGAAGCTTCAACATTTCCCGTTTTGAAGTCGATTATGTGAAGCATGTCGTTGCGCCTTTCGATTCTATCTATGTACCCTTTAATGCGCACAGGTAAAATTTCACCCTGATATTCAACCTTGAGTATTTTTTCTACTCGGCGTTCGCTTTCCAAATACTCTACAACATCACCCTTGGTCAAATCATCTTTTTCGTAATTCAGGTAAGATTGAATCATTTTCAAGGCGGTTTCGAAATGTAGCCGATTTACACCATAGCTGTAATCCTTACTTCCTGCACCTTCATGGAATGAGTCGCTGAGTTGTTGCCTTACCCTTTTTGATATCTGTTCAATAATTTCCTTAGAAATAATCTCTTTCTCGTAAGGTTGGAAGAGCTTCTCCAAACAATCATGAACTATGATTCCGAAAGTTGAATGGTCAATTTCATTGGTCTCCGGTTCAGCCAATGAAAGGATATTGGAATAGTACCATTCCAGTGATGATTCAAAAAAGCGATTGATTGAAGAAGCCGACAATCCACCGGTCACAAGTGAGTTCTTTATGATTTCTATCACCTCCTCTGTCTTTTCAATAGACTTCGGTTCTGTCTCATGAAAAAGCTCTGAAGGCTTCAAGTTAATGTGGGAGAATCTGTTTTCGTTTTCGAAATCTTCTCGAACCTGCATGAGGTAGCGACTCATTTCTCCACCGCTAAAAGTTCCCGAGTCTGTGTGATAGATGGCGGAGAAAGACTTGGAATGACTCAGCAGGCGATAAAATTGATAGGCAAAAACCGCCTCTTTTTCACGGCGAGCGGGAAGTTTGTGAAAGAGACGAACTTCAAATGGAATAAAGCTCTCCGTATGATTGTTCTTTGGAAAGTTTCCTTCATCCACCGAGCAAAGGATGAGGTTTTCGAACCCGAGGGCTCGAGTCTCCAAAACCCCCATGATTTGTAGCCCCTGCATGGGTTCACCTAAAAGGGAAAGTTTGGTGGAGGATAGCACCCGAACAAATATTTGTCGCAGGCTACTCAAATCAAGTTCAGCGGATCTTTCAAAATGAATGAGCCGATCAATGGTTTCCAGCACCTTTTCACAACCTAGCAGACCCATCCTTACTTCAGGTTTAGAAAGATCTGAACCTTTAATTCGCGACAAGGTCCATTGAAAGACCATCTTTAAATTGTCGAAGGACATCTTTTGATTGCTCTGAAGCGATGAGAGCAAGGTGGCTTCACCGATTTTATCTTCGAAATCATCAAGCTCAATGGAAGAGTCGGAAAAGTTCTTTCCACTTGGCAATCCAATGAGCGAACTGAAAGGGTGATTGAGCAATTGAAGTAGCCGCCGGGTGTTTAGTTGATATCCCTTGTCTGTCTTTTTTGCGGTGATATGAACATCCATCCACGCCTCCACCCAATTTCGGAAACTTGAAGTCCCCAAGCTTAAACCCATTGTGACATTCACTGCTTTAATGGATTCCGGAAGTCTCTCAATGACAGGCATCAGCATTGACTCATCGGCTAAAATTAAGCCTGTTTTTTTCAGATCTTCCTCAGGAGTTTTTTCCAAAATCGCTGCAATGGCATTGGCTTGATCAAGTTTGTAGGCAGCAGAAATGGCCTGAATTTTTGTGCTGCTTTCGGTAAAAGGGGTTTTGGGCTTTAAGATTTCACCCAATCCTGACTTGAGATTCTTTTTAATGAATCTCCCCGCATTTTTATGATCACTCATCAGGTAGTCATCAGCGTCGAAATATACCTTGCCGATTCCTGCCTCTTCCATAGCTTTCAAGAGTTTAACCTCTGCATTGGTCAAGGCATTGAATCCCGCGACAGTGATGAATCGGGACTGGTTTTCACTAAAGTGAGTAGCAGCCATCTCAGCGGCCGCTCTCATGATCATACCCGATGTCCCGATTTTATTTTCGAGTAGTCTCTTTTTGAATTTGTTAAAAATATTTGGCAGCGTTCGCCAAAATCGGCGGTAGGATTCCTGCTTTTCCGAGAGGGGGGATTTAAGAAAGCTGAATTGATCGATCTCTGTGTAGTCTATCAGTTCTTTGAAAAGCACATTGGGGTCGATGAGGTAAGCATCGATATCGTTGAAGTCGGACAGAATGACGGATGACCATGATAAAAACTCTGACAACGATTGAGCTTCAGCGCCCATAGTTTGAGCGTAAGCTTCGTAAAGGGCGAAGGAGGTAAGAAGGTTTTCAGCTGGTTCGAGACCCGATATCTGTGAAGCCCACTCATTAAACGTGAGCATTTCGGGCAGCCATATTGCGCCGTCAGTTCTATCTGCCAGAATTTGGGTTAAAAAATTTGCCGAGCGTTTTGTCGGCAAAATAATCACTTGATTTTCAAGAGTAAAATCGTTCTGCAGGATGCATTCTGCGAGCGATCCAAGAAAAGGTTGCATCTACTTAAATCCGTTTCGGATAAAGCTAAGAAATTCCTTAAAGCCCTCCTTGGATCGAAATATATTAAGCACTTCAGCGCTCATCGATTTTTGAGACTTCTCTTGATTTATTTCTCTTTGAATATTCTTGGGGCGGTAATCGGCCGGATCGTCTGAGCCACTTTCATTTTTTGCCAATGCATCAGCTAAATCAAACATCGCTTTGGCCTGAGCCATATGTCCCAATTTTTCTTCAAGCAAGCCCAAATTATTGTGTGCCACTGCATCTTCAGGATCTAGTTCGATAGCCACCCGATAGTCTTCAACAGCACCTTGCGTATCTCCCATTGCATCCTTGATGTATGCGCGACTACTGTAGCGATAGGGTTTTTTTGGCTCAATTTCTTGGGCTTTGTCCATATCTGCCAACGATTCTTTCAGCATCTTTCTATGGAAATAGGCAACTGCTCTCTCGCTATACAACTCAGCATCGTCAGGGCTTACGCTGATAGCTCGCGAGTACCAATACACGGCATTCTCGAAATCTTTACCAGTGTAAGCGTCGATGGCTTTCTTTTCAAATTTATATTTGGTCGACATATTCCGTTTAGATGAATACTACATTTCCGCAATATCGCAAGTACCCTAATAACAAGTCATACTTCAAAGTGTTGTCAAATGAATCATTCGAAGAGATTCATGTCATAGGCAAAAAGTACTTTTTGACGAAGGTAGATGCAAAAATACTTCCTGACCGTCATTTCATAGCTGATATGATAGCAGCTTCCGCCAGTTGGGTCAAAATTGAGGAGTCAGAATATGCGAATGTTCTGCTACAGGTTGACCTTTAGAAACCAATTATTGTTCAAGTCAAATTTGGAGAGGTTTAATAATGACAGTAAATTCAGCGTGAAATGCTGATATTGTACAACCACCGAGACGTTTAAGCGTTTGTTTCATATGACCCGTTTATTGAAAGTAATGTTGCACTTGGGATTATTCGCCCCACTTTTTTTGGCTTTAACAGCCAAAGGAGAGCACATTATAGGTGGGGAAATGTACTACGTTTGCAATGCCAACGGCACTTACACATTTACCATGAAGCTCTATCGAGACTGCAATAGCTCCGGGGCCCCATTTGATAATCCTGCCAGTTTTGCGGTTTTTAACGATGCCAATCAGTTGGTCAATCAGATTACATCGTCAGTCCAGTCTATTGACGAGATTGATCCCGACTTTGATTCTCCTTGTCTTAATTTTCCTCCCAATATCTGCGTGGAAGAAGGGACTTACGAATTCACCCTCTCACTGGATACCGATATATCTTCTTATCAAGTCGTCTATCAGCGGTGCTGTCGAAATCAAACCATACAGAATCTTGAAAATCCGGGAGCGCAAGGATTGACAATTGTCAGCGAGGTGCCCCAAACGAATGTTGCTGAGTGCAACTCCAGTCCATCATTCAATAGTTTTCCGCCACCTGTGCTGTGCACTTTTGAAGCGTTGGTATTTGATCATAGCGCTACCGACCCTGATGGCGATGAGTTGGTGTACTCGCTTTGTGACCCATATATTGGCGGAAGCCAGGCAGATCCTGCTCCGGTACCTCCCAGCAATCCACCCTATGATGTGGTGCTATGGAGCGCGGGATATACGGCGGTAGATCCTTTGGATGCCGATCCGATTCTTTCCATCGACCCTGTAACCGGTTTGCTCACGGGAGAGCCTACGGTTCAAGGTCAATACGTGGTGGGGGTATGCGTGGAAGAATACAGGGATGGTGTTTTGATCGGAACGAATAAGCGAGATTTTCAATTCAATGTAGCTCCTTGTGATCCTATTTCGGAGGCACTAATACAGGAAGTCACAGAGGCTGAGCTTTGCGATGATTTAAGTTTCAGTTTTACCAACTTGGGAGATCCCACTTTCGAGTATGTCTGGACTTATGGAGACCCAACCACGGAAAACGATATTACGATAGGTTACAACGGTTTTTACACCTATCCCGATACAGGAACATATATTGTGACGTTGATTTCAAATCCGGGGGTATTTTGTTCCGATACAACTGAAATTATCCTTCCCGTTTACAATGAAACAACAGTGGAGATTGAGTCCTTTTCATTTGAATGCATAGATGGCGATCCTGTTTATTCCTTTATCGCGGGAGGTAGTTTTGATCAAGCAGCTTCGACAGTGGAATGGGATTTTGGTCCTGGAGCAACACCCCAATTTTTAGAAGGTGTAGAGGTGACAGGGGTCCTGTTTGATAGCCCTGGCCCAAAGACGATTGAAGTATTTGCATCAAATAATATTTGCGAAGCGCAGAATACTATCAACTTTGTGGTAGCAGACCCGCCCACGGCCGTCATTACCCCTCAAGAGGAATTTTGTCAAGGATTGAGCGGCGGCTTTACCCAAACAAGTGAGAATGCTACTCAATTCGTTTGGGATTTCGGAGATCCGAATACGGATGGGGATTTTGCAGAAGGACCTACTGCCACTTATACTTTTCCTAGTCCGGGGTTGTACACGGTTTCCCTCACGGCATCCACTACTGATAACTGCCCTATAACCGTAACCGAGGTTTTTGATCTCCAGACCTTGCTGGCGCCTGAGATTCCGGAACAAGATGTATTTTGCTTTGACAACCATAGCATCAGCTTTTCTGCAGGAGGGAGCTATTCAAATAGTGCTGTTTTTCAATGGAGCTTTCCCGAGGGTACGCCTTCAACTTCTTCTCAAGAATTTCCTTCGGGTATTACATTCGCCGAACCAGGCGAACAACAGGTATTACTGACCATTTCTGAAAATGGATGCGAGCGCTCAACGGAGTCTACCATAGATTTACATCCAAATCCTTTGGCTTTATTCGAAGCATTTCCTACAGGGGGATGCGTTCCATTGACTGTCTCATTTTTAAATGAGTCGATTACTGAGAGTTCCTCGCGAGCATTTGACTGGAATTTTGGAGATGGATCATCAACCAATACTGCTAATGCATCACATGAGTACACCGTACCGGGTACCTATTCGGTTTCTCTGCGATTGGAAAACTTAAACGGCTGTTTAGGGACGGATGAGATCATTCAAACCGACCTGATCACCGTTACGCCATCACCACAGGCCTCTTTTGATATTGAGCCGACCACCATTTCTGTCTTAGACCCGCAAATGGAGGTGATTGATTTAAGCGAAGGAAATATTACTTGTACGTATTACTTCGATGATCAAATTTTCGAAGATTGCAACTTTGATCATACGCTCGAAAGTATTGTTCCGCAGACGATCAGGCTGGTCGTCGAAAATGAATTTGGATGCTCTGATTCGGAAGAAGCTGAAATATTTTTAACCGATCACTTGATCTACATTCCCAACGCCTTTACGCCTGATGGCGATGGAATAAACGATTTTTTCCGCCCTGAAATGTTGGGCGTAGTTGATTTCAAAATGTGGATTTTTGATCGGTGGGGAAGTGAGATCTTTTTTACCGAAGACCCTAAAGGGTGGAATGGTCAGGGAACCAGAGAAGACTACTACCTCCAGAATCAATCATACAGTTACAAAGTGATCATTACCGATTACGGTAAAACAAATTTCGAGTATCTCGGTTCTGTACGTCTGATACGCTAAGAACATGAAGAAATTTTTGATTGTCGTTTTGGTCTTAATCGCTGTTGGGGCGATTTCCTTTTTTGTTGCGGATGAAGCTTTGCCTGAAGGCAACGCTGGTCCCGACGCTGAGGCTCTTTCAGAAAAAGTACTAGATGCCGTTGGCTATGAGGCGTGGGAGAAAATACCCTTTGTCGCTTGGAGCTTCCGCGATGCTCACCATTACGTTTGGGATAAAGAAAAACATGTCGCCCGAGTAAAATGGGATGACTACGAAGCAGCAATCGATTTGAATACTATTTCCGGAAGGGCATCAAAAGCAGGTGTTGCACTGGAAGGAGCTGAGCTGGATGAGGCCGTTCAAACAGCTTGGGCGTATTTTTGTAACGACAGCTTTTGGCTGAATGCTCCTGCTAAAATCAAAGACTCAGGAACTACCCGTAAAATAGTAATTGTTGAAGACGGAAGCCAACAACTTTTGGTTCAATACGAGTCGGGAGGAGTGACACCAGGTGATGCGTACTTGTGGAAGCTGGATGAGAACTATCTTCCTACTTCTTATAAAATGTGGGTGTCGATTATCCCTGTCGGTGGTGTAGAAGCTTCTTGGGAAGATTGGGTGGAAAAGGAAGGGGCGATGATCTCAACTAGCCATAAAATGGGGCCGCTGGAGATTCCAATTGGAAACCTTAAAGTTGGACGTTCTCCTGAGGATTTTGACTTGGCAAAAGACTTTTTTACTTCGACCCAGGAAAAGTAAGCCGCATATCGATGTGGTCGATTCCATCCCAAGGATAGACATCGCTGATTTGCTCAAACCCAAAACTCGAATAAAATTTCCTCAAGTAGAGTTGTGCCGCGATCTTTATAGTCTTTACTCCCTTTTGTTCTTTGCAATAAAGGATCGATACATCCATCAATTCTTTGCCGATCTTGAATTGGCGGTACTCTTCTTTTACGACCACTCTGCCTATGCTGCATTCATCGTAGATGGTACCCGCAGGAGCTATCCTAGCAGTCGCAATTAATTTTCCCTCATCCGTTTTTCCAATCACATGAGTGCACAATGGATCCATTCCGTCAATTTCTGAATAGGGACAGTTTTGCTCAACGACAAAAATGTCCAATCGAACCCTCAAAAGGTCGTGAAGCTCGAGGAGAGTCAATTCATCGAATGCTTTAGTTTCCCAAACGATATCGGGTTTTTTATCGTCGCTCATTCTCCGTATTTTCGGCTAAAGGTTCCAAATTATGTGTGGTCGTTACGTTATTGTTTCAAAGATAAGCGAGATCGAAGAAAGATTCGGTGTGGCGGCAGATGGAACTTTTGTACCGACTTTCAATCTTGGTCCGGGTAGTTTAGGCCCTGTGATAACGGACGATAAGCCGAAGTCCCTTCAGTTTTTTCAATTTGGCATGACGCCCTTCTGGGCAAAGAAGAAAATGTACTTTTTCAATGCGCGAGCCGAGGGAGATCAGAATAAAGAGAATGATCCAAACTATCATGGAGCAAAGGGGATCATTTCCAAACCCGCCTTTCGCAAATCGATCAGGAGCAAGAGGTGCTTGGTAATCGCCGATTGTTTTATCGAGGGAACGACCAAAGAGAAACTAGACAGGCCATATGTGGTTCATCTGGAAAAAGACCGAAGGCCATTTGCTTTCGCGGGGATTTGGGATGAATGGGTTGATGAAAAAACTGGTGAAATCGTAAAGTCATATGCTGTTATTACCACCACTCCAACTCCATTGCTGCAACTGTTACCTCACCATCGTTCACCTGTCATTCTTCCTCGAAAGGATGAAGCCAAATGGATCAATCCTGATGCGCATCTGATGGATATCACAAAACTATTGGAGCCCTATCAAGGCTTTATGAATGCTTATCCAATCAGTACGGATATCAAAAATCCGAGAAACAACAACAGAGACTTACTAAAGCCCGTGGGGCCAAGTGTGGCTTCTGAAAGTAAACTAGTCGTTGAGCAAAATTTGGTTTTAGAAGGAATGGGATTTTCGCGTGCACGCGGTCGCAACTTAAAATAGCGTTCCTTGCTCGGCACGCTTGATTCTAACTTCCACCCATTTCATTTCGGGAAGGTAAACCACGTAGCCTTTTCCCGGTTGGTTTTCGGCACTGGTGATTGCATTTAAATATTCTCTTACTTGCGATAAGTGCGTATCTTTTTCTTCTCCTGTTTTAAAATCAATCACGGTAAATGATGCAGATTCTTTGAAAACCATATCGGGTCGAAAAACTTGACCTTCTTTCGTGAGGGTCCTCTCTGCGAGCCGTTCGGCTTTGGTAATCAACTCATGGTATTTTTTATCCGAATAGAGTTTTTCAATCCACATGCCAAGCTCTTTTTCTTGCTCTACTGGTATTCTGCCGTTCTTACTCCATGTGTTGAGTTTGGTGACAGCTTCCTCATAGCTTTGGCTTTTTGCGGCCATTTCGTGAAGGAGAATTCCCGCTTCTCGATTGGGAGAGATGCCCTCGCTGCTAATGGTAAATCTGTCTTCTACGGAGATATCCACTGGGTTTAGTAGTTCCATGACATTCTCTGAATCTTTCGTTTTCTCAGAAGACTTTGCTTTTTGCTTCTCGCCAACGACTACGCTCGACTCTACTCCTTCTTCAAGTTTGGAGACCTGCCTAAATTGAGACTTTAAATTTTCGAAAGCAATGCTGATAGATGGTCCTGTTTGATTCTTGGTGCCTTCAGCATAATTGATGTAGAGCCTTTCAGATGGTCGGGTTACCGCTACGTAAATCATGTTTAAGTTATCAAACCTACTCTCTTGTTTGTATTGATCGAAATCTGCCTGGTATCCCATTTTTTCGAGCGAATCAGATAGCTTGAGAGGAACGTAGTCAAATGGGATATCTAATTTTTCATTGACGCGGAGCCATTTGATCTCTCCGTTCTTTGAAAAATCCCAGTTTAAGTTCGGGAGAATCACAACGGGAAACTGCAAGCCCTTTGATTTGTGAATGGTCATCAATTGCACTTGATTTCCTGATTCACCCACCTTGGCTTCCGGCTTATTTTTCAAACTATCCCACCACTCGAGAAACTCTTGAGCAGATACCGAGCGTCCACCTTTTTCGAGAATGCAGTTAAGGAAAGATTCCACAAAAACGTCTCTACGCTTTTCTAATGGGACGAACCTGTTTATGACCTCTTTGCTGATTTCCCAAGCGCTCATGCCTGAAAGGAGATGAAGTGAGAAGCCCGGTGAAAATCCTTTTACAAAAGCCTTAAAGTCTATAGAGCCTCTATGGCCCGGTTTAGTCCAAAACTTATGTGGCTCGAATGGCACATGGTGCAAACGGCATACTTCACGCATGACTTTAATCTGCGCCGTCGCCAAGTTTTGATCCATGGAGAGACGCAAGAATTCCGTCAACATGACTACGGTAGAGTTCATGTCTAGTCCAAAGCTGTCGCGTGTGGTGAAGGGGATAACTTCTTCGCTGAATTTTCTGATGATCTCGTTGACCTCCTTTCCTTTTTTTCGCACCAATACAGCGATATCGCCAAAAGAATAGCCATCTATTTGGGCTTCTCGCACAGATCTTAGAACCAGATCAGCAATCAATTCGGGCTCAGGATTTTTTTCGATTTGTTTCCACTCTACATAACCTCCCTTTTTTGATTTAGGAAAGGTCTGACTCGCGCTTTCGCCTTCGTATTCTTTGCGGAAAAGTGTATCAGATTCAGTGAGCAAAGGTGTGAGCTCCTTAATGAAGGAATTGTTGAACTCGACTATTTCAGGAAGGCTGCGGTAATTCACTCCCAGCGGAACGATCTTCGCGTTTTGTTCAAAGCTCGTTCGCATTTCCAAGGCAATGCTTTGGTCGTCGGGATTCAGTTCTGGTAGTCGAATGAGTTGCTCCGCCTTTCCACCTCGCCAGCGATAGATGCTTTGCTTGGCATCGCCTACTACCATATTGAATTTTCCGGAGGCCAGTGATTCTGCGACAAAAGGCGTGATATTGTTCCATTGCAATTCGCTGGTATCTTGAAATTCATCAATCAGAATGTGCTTGTAGCGATTGCCGAATTTCTCATAGATAAATGCCACAGGCTCATCTCGCATCGAATTGGAAATAATTCCGTTGAAGGTCGAAATGGGCACCACGTTTCTTTCTTCGGCCAAGTCTTTTAACTCGCGTGATAAATCTGCGAGCACAGCCAGTAGGTCGATTTGTTTTTGAAGTTCTTTCGCGATGGAATAGTCGCTGTAGTTTTTCTGAAAATGGCTTTCCGCCGCGTAGTAGTAATCTAGTAGTTCCGACTGTCGCCTCTTTATGGCTTCTTTCGCTTGCGCTGATGCCGACCCGCTAGTCCATTGTTTTTCAGGGTTTTTCAAGAGGCTAGAGTGAAGTTTTACGAATTTACCACTGAACTCCTTCAGCTTTTCAAAATAGCTGTAGTACCCTGAATTTTTATAGCTGAGATCGTCGACCTGAATTCCCTCTGCTTCGAAAATCTTAAACACTTCGTTTCCTATGCTATGGCACACTTTTTCAAAAGCCGAGACCAAGGGTTGAAGCTTCCTCTTGGTTTCTTCAAATTTCTGAGGATCGATTTCGTAGAGTGAGGCAACCGGTTTCTCCGAATCTTCCGAAGAAATGAGATTTCTCAGATCATTAACTCTCTTGGTGATATTGGCTTTTTTATCATCATCAATAGATTGCCTGAGGTAGTTAAGAAGGTGGTGGGTGATATGGTTGTCAATTCCTACTTTTTGCAACAACAGATCTACTGCATCTGCAAAAAGATTGGTTTCATCCAGCTCTACCTCAAAGTCTGACTTGATTCTTAAGTCACGACTGAATGATCGGATCAACTTATGATTGAACCCATCTATGGTCCCGATACCAATCTCATCATAATCCCTGAGGGCAATATCAAATACTTTACTCGCCCGCTCCTTTAGCTCCTCTGGTTTCAAGTGGGTTTCATCCAGTAGCTGTTTCACCTCAAAATCTTCCAAATCTGAGTCCTTTTCGGGATGGATGGATTTGAGTTTTTTCAAAGAAGAAACGAACCTTTCTTTAAGTTCGTTGGCGGCTTTATTGGTGAACGTAATCGCCAGAATACTTTTAAACTTGTCAGGGTTTGATGACGAGAGGCTCAGCCTTAAAAATACGCCGATCAGTGCCGTGGTTTTACCCGATCCCGCTGAGGACTTATAAATGTGAAAGCGTGGTGTGTCTATATCGTACAATGTGATTGAAGTTGCCTTTAGGCAGGGAAAAATAGGCTATTTTTGTATAGATACTGTGTGAAAACGAAAAGATCCTCATCAATGAAGAGATTATTACTATTTACCTTGATTGTTTTTATGGCAGTTTCTTGTGACGATGACGAATCGAATCCTGATTCCAAGCTCTTTCTAACTTTCGATCCTCGATTTGAGGGAGAAGATTTACAGATGGGGGTGACAAATACAAATGTTCATGATTATCCATTCAATGTTTCGGAGATAAAGTTTTACGTCTCAAATATCAGATTACACAAGTCGGAAGGCGATTTTGTAGAGCTTTCAGATATTGAGTTAATCGCAATGCAAGAGAATAGAAGAAGCGTTGAGTATGTGGTTCCAACGGGTGACTACATCGGCGTGAGTTACGACTTAGGAGTGCCTTACATGATGAATGGTACGAATGATCCTGATTTCTCCATATCTCAATATCCTCCGGGACATCCGCTAAGCGAGGTGACATCTGCGGGAATGTATTGGCAATGGTCCTCTGGGTACCGTTTCTTCTCATTCGATGGTCGATTTGATCTTGAACCTAATACTGACGAATTCCTGCCCATGCCTTTTTCATTTCACACAGGGACCGATACGCTTTTCAGAGAGCTCGGCCTTTTTGAAAAATCGATGGATATTAGCCCTGGAGAGACTATGCTCCTTTCTTTTGCAGTTGATGTAGACAGTATTTTTGCAACAGCCGCAGACACTATCGATTTGGCTCAGGTGACTTCTTTTCACGGATCACCTGCACAAATAGAGACAGGGATTAAATTGGCGAACAACATGTCCAAAGCGTTTGTTTTGAAATGATCAGACTCTTGAAGCCATACGAGTTTTTGCGCTCATTATATGCCACAAGCATCTTTTTGGCTTTGGTGGCATTATTGGCTTCATGCAAAAAAGACGAGCCTGATTCAGAGGCGGACAATCTTTTGTGCGAAATCGTTTCAGGTATAGGGACGCCATACGAGTTTCAAAAACCTTTCTTTTTTCCTGATCCGATCATTCCATCGGATAATCCTTTTACAGAAGAGGGAATTGAGTTAGGTAGACATCTCTTTTGGGAAAAGAAACTATCCAGAAACAACACAATTAGCTGTGGGTCATGTCATTTTCCAACAGCTTCTTTTTCAGATAATGTCCCTAAGAGTGTTGGTTTGTATGGTGATCTGACTCGTCGAAATAGCATGGCTTTGGTCAATATGGCATGGAATACAAGCTTTTTTTGGGACGGTAGATCACGAACACTCGAAGAGCAACTTTTAGAGCCTGTTGAGAACCCCGTCGAAATGGACCTTACTTGGAGAGAGGCAGTTGAGAGAATCGGAAGCGACTCAATTTATCAAGATATGTTCACGGCTGCATTTGGTACGCCGTGCGTTGACTCTGTCAGAATTACTTATGCTATGGCGCAGTTCATTCGCACTATGGTTTCGGCAAATAGTGAATTTGATCAAGCTCAATATGGCCCTGGTCAGTTGAGCATTAGTGAGCAAAACGGATTGTTTCTTTTTTTGGCAGAAGGCGGTGATCCCAATATTTATCCCGGCGGTCAAAACGGTGGTGATTGTTTTCATTGTCACGGAGGAGCCTTGGTACTATTTACTGATCAACAGTTTCACAATAATGGTCTTGATTCGGTCTTTACCGATCTGGGTCGTGCTGAGGTTAATGGAAGTCCCTTTTCAGAAGCACAATTCAAGACACCCACTTTAAGAAATATTGCGCTGACTGCTCCCTACATGCACGATGGGCGATTTGAAACGCTACACGACGTTATAGAGCATTACAATTCAGGGGGACACCCATCTATGACCATCGACCCATTGATGAAATTTCAAGGGGTAGGTCTAGGTCTGTCCGAACAAGATATTGATGATTTAGTCGCTTTCTTGGAAACCCTAACGGATGATGAATTCGTTAATAACCCTGATTTTCAGGACCCTCATTAACAGGTTTAACGAGGTCCTTTTCCTTTTTTATTTTTCTTCCTGAAGCCCACCCGCTAACCTTTCTTGGGTTATTACGTAAATGCGGGATATGAGGATTGCAAAAAAAGTAGTTTTAGTCATTCTCCCCTTACTTCTGTTTGCAGGAGCCGAGCTTAAGGCCCAGTGTGAGTTGTTTGACTTTTTCGGCAACCCTACTGACACGCCCTATTGGTATAGCTGTAACGGAAATAACTTCAGTTTGAATTTGCAGTCGCCGAATAATATCGGGGCTTGGCAAGTAAACTGGGGAGATGGATCGCCTATCCAGACCGGCGGAAGTCTCGTTCCTCCGGATTTCATTACGCACACATATACCGCGACTGTTGATACTTTCTTATTGACGTTTACTGAAACCTCAACAGGCTGCACTGTGAACGGTGTGGTAGTAATGGAGGAAGCCAGTAACGCATCCATTCAGGTGCCTGTGGGTGGTTTGACTCAAGCTTGTGCGCCTCAGACAATGGATTTCATCAATTCCAGCACGAATACCTCAGAAACGACTGTGTTTACCTGGGACTTTGGTGATGGCTCTCCTATTGAAACTTATGATTATACAAATCTGGGCCAAGTCGTATCACATACTTACGAGGTGGGAACGGTCGATTGTGAGACTGTTGTCACATTAACCGCTGAAAACTATTGTAACTCAGTTCAGGGTGGTCCAAGTACGGCGACCTTTAACCCGATCCGAATTTGGGATATCGATGATGCCGGAATTACACCGTCTGCTACTGTTTTATGTTGGCCCGATAACGAGTTTACTTTTAATAATACGACAGAACGAAATTGCCTTTTTCAAGGGAATATATACCAGCGTTACGAATATTGGAATTTCGGTGACTACTGGGGATTGGGATATGACTCTATTATAGATTGGACTCCATGGCCTCCTACTTTTCCACAAACTATAGAATATCCGGCAATCGGTACTTACGATGTTCTTTTACTTGATAGTAACCTATGTGGGGTTGATGCGGTGACCATTCAAGTAGAAATTGTGGCCCCACCTACCGCTGCTATTTCTGCGAATCCAACCACGATTTGTCAAGGTGAGACTGTAACTTTTACAAACAATTCATCAGCGAATGCGACAGGGTTTCAGTGGAACTTCGACGATGGAACGCCTCCGGTTATTTCGGGTGCTCCCACGGTAGATCATGTTTTCAACTCCACTGGAACATTCGATGTACAACTTATTGCCGCAGTCGGGGCACCGGGAAGCGGGTGTGCAGATACAGCATTTGTGGAAATCACAGTATTGCCGGCCCCGGTTGCTCAAATCAACTTTGATAACGATGAGGCTTGCGACAATCTCCAAGTCAATTTTAGCGATGGATCCACCGGTACTATAAATGATTGGGATTGGAGTTTTGGAAATGGAAATACTTTTTTAGGTCAGTCGCCACCGGTACAGGAGTACAACTCACCCGGGTCCTACAATGTTGTCCTAACAGTGACTTCGCCCAATGGCTGCGCCAATAGCGACACGCATATTGTAGAAGTTTATGAATCACCCGTCTCCAACTTTTTGGTTCAGAATGTATGTATAGGTTCTGAAGGAAGCTTTGTGGATTTATCTACTTCACAGGCAGGAGATCCGATTGTTTCTTGGGATTGGGATTTTGGCGATGGAAATGACTCACAAGATCAGAATCCCACACATTCTTATTCCGGTACAGGAACGTTTACTGTAGAACTTACAGTTTCCACCGCAACTTGTTCGAATTCAACTACACAAGTTGTAAATGTTGAACCGGCTCCAAACGCTTCTTTTACCCATGTTGTGACCGAAGGCTGCGCACCCCTTGAGGTTGATTTTATCAATACCACTGTCGGAGGAGATTCTTACTCTTGGATCTTCGGTGGCGGAGGAGGAAGTGGTGACGAAAGTCCTACTCATACTTTTAATAATTTCGGAGATGAAGACTCCCTTTATACAGTCACATTAATCGCCCAAAATGCTTTTGGATGTCGAGATACGGCCACGAGCACAGTTGAGGTCAATGCCAATGCTGTAGCCCAATTTCAGGCATTTTATATTCCGGGTTGTGACCCTGATCCTGCTAACTTCATAAACACATCTATCAATGCAGATTTTGTCGCGTGGGATTTTGGTGACGGAACGACTACGGTAGTTGAGAACCCCAGTCATCAGTTTGTGAACAACACTGCTTCGATACAGCAATTTGAAGTTCAGTTAATCGCTTACACACCAAATGGGTGTGATGACACTACTTCGACTGTAATTTCAGTGTTTCCCCAGCCCGATTTCGATTTTACATTGCCGGTAGATACCGGGTGTAATCCTTTCTCGGTTCAGTTTCCGGTCATAACGGGAGCCATTAGTAACCAGTGGACTTTTGGTGATGGTACAATCAGTACATCCCCAAATCCGGAACATACTTATGGAAATTCAACCTTAGCTCCTGTCACTTATGATGTCGAGTTGGTTGCCACTTCCGCATTTGGTTGTAATGATACATCATCGGCTACCGTTACGGTAAATCCCGATCCCGTCGCTCAATTTTCAGTTGATCGAACGTCAGGATGTGGTCCGCTGACCATTAGTATTACGAATCAAAGTATACTCGCCGACTCACTTATTTGGAGTTATGGTGATGGTGTAACCTCTGATACATCAGCCTTTATTCATGAATATACCTTTGAGAATACAACAGATCAAACCATTACTTATACAATCGAGCTGATCGCTTATACCGAAAATGGGTGTTCGGACTCGTTTATAAGAAATATTGAAGTACATCCTCTCGTCGATGCGGCCTTTTCTCACCCTATAGAGGAATGCTCGCCCCTATCCTTTGTTTTTGAAAACGAAAGTGTTAACGCGTCCTTCTATCAGTGGGATCTGGGCAATGGAACTGTTAGTGTAGCAGATGAGCCACTTGGCGGTTATCAAACCATAGGGATTGAGCCTGATACGTTCGATATTCAATTGGTAGCCACTTCTATGTTTGGTTGTGAGGATACCGCAAGAAGTCAACTTATTTTGCACCCTAAGCCCAATGCTTCGGTGATTCCAAGTGGTGTGGCGGGATGTTCGCCTTATCCGGTCAATTTTCAAAACAATAGCTCCATAGCGACCAATTATCAATGGAATTATGGAGACGGAAATATTTCTGATACGTTGGATTTAGTACACCAGCATGTCTTCGTTTCGACTTCCAATGCCCCTCAAGATTTCCAAGTGTCTATGATTGCTTCAACCGATTTTGGCTGTGCTGATACATCGCTTATCGAGATTACCGTATATCCCGAAGTAATTGCTCAGTTTGCGCCTGAAACGGAGGGTTGTTCTCCATTGGCTGTGAGTTTTATCAATACCTCTTTTGGAGGAGCCACCTACAACTGGTCCTTTGGAGATGGAAATGAGGCGTTCATCACAAATCCTTCAAACACATTTGTGAATATGATGGATACCGTTCGCGATTTCACCGTGACCTTGGTAGCTCAGTCGGGATTTGGATGTACCGATACGACTAGTGGTAATATCAAAGTATTCCCTCTACCAAATGTTAGTATCGCGCTTAACGGTGTTGAAGGTTGTTTCCCGGCAGATTTTGAATTTGCTAATTATACTGAAGGAGCTACAGAGTACTTCTGGAATTATGGAGATGGAAATGATTCTCAAAACTCTGACTCCATACATACTCATACTTATGTCAATTCTGGAACCGAACTTGAAACAAATACGGTTACCCTTACCGCTACAACTGAATATGGATGTCAGGACCAGCAGTCAATTGAGGTAGAAGTGATTCCTGAAATAATTGCTGATGTGGTTTTCCCGGAAGGAGGGTGCTCGCCTTATACTGCCGAATTTGAAAACAATACGGTTGGAGCATTTACCTACTTGTGGGAATTTGGAGATGGCAACTTCTCGCAAGCAGAAGAGCCGACCTATGTCTATGAGAACTTTAATTCGCAAGACTCAACTTACACAGTATTATTTATTGCGCAGTCCCTTTATGGATGTGCCGATACACTGGAGTATAATCTTCCTGTTTTGGGATTACCTGAAGCGCAGTTTATCGCAACTCCTGCTGTTCAGCAATTTCCTGAGGCTACCATTGATGTCGTAAACCTCAGTAATGCAAACAACGGTGCGAATTATGGATGGAATTGGGGTGATGGAACCTCAGAATCATCAACAGATCCTGATGCACCACAAGGCCATACTTTTGAGACTTGGGGTGAGTACTTAATCACACTGAGTGTAGGAAATAGTATTTGTAACGATACCTCTACGCAGATGGTGATTATCGATCCTCCATTGCCCATAGCATCGTTTGAAGGTGAAGGTATTGGTTGTGAACCGTTGGTAGTTGAGTTTACCAGCACGTCAACTTATGGAGTATCTTATCTCTGGGATTTTGGCGATGGTACCATCAGTGAAGAGGAGAATCCTGTGCACGTATATTACGAGTCTGGAACCTTCAACGTGGCTCTCACGGTGACAGGCCCTGGAGGCGATCAGGATACGGAAATCAAACCCGCTTTGGTGACAGTTCATCCCAGGGCAGAAGCCTTCTTTACTGTCAACCCACCCGTTATCACTATTCCTGATCAGGTTTATTTCTTGAACCTGTCAACGGATGCTACCAGCTATTTCTGGGATTTTGGTGACGGAAACACCTCTACGGAATTTTCGCCCTATAATTTTTATGAAACCACAGGATGGCACCCCGTAACACTGATTGCTGATAATGAATTTGGTTGTCGAGATACATTCAGGGTCGATCAAGCGGTGAAAGGAAATGTCGATACGCGTATTGTTTTTCCTAATGCTTTTACTCCCAATACCTCAGGGCCGAATGGTGGCTATTGGACCATCGACGATATGTTTAATAATGACATCTTCTTTCCTCAATATAAGGGTGTTGAAGAGTTTGAGATGCAGATTTTCAACAAATGGGGAGAACTCCTATTTGTTTCAGAAGAAGTCCGAAGAGGATGGGATGGATACTACCGTGGAGAAATTTGTCAGCAAGACGTATACGTCTGGAGAGTTAAAGTCAAATTCGCCGACGGAGGAGAACTTATTGATTCAGGTGACGTAACACTTTTAAGATGAGAAAACTTTACTTATTTCTTTTAGTCATTCTATTTATCCTTTCTGCGGGTATCGAAGCCGTTGCGCAGAAGAATTTGGGTAGATACCACAAGAATTTGCTTTACGAAGCGGATATCTACTATACTCAAGGAGACTACTACTATGCCTCTGAATTGTATACAGAGATCGTAAAAGTCGATCCTCAGAACCCTGAGGTCCTCGGGAGACTTGGTATATGCTATTTCCATTTACCACCTTATAAGGATGAGTCAAAAAGGTTTCTTGAGCTCGCTGTAAAACATGACGACACAGAGGCCAAGTACTATTTGGCAAAAGATCGAATCGCAGAATACAAGTTTTTCGACGCTTTGAACTTGATTTATGATTACGAAAATGACGCTGATCGAATGAAGTCAGCGGCAGAAATTGAACACCTTAAGAGCTCAGCTCAACGAGCAATCGTCATGGTTCAATCTCCACTTTCGGTTACAGTAAAGAACTTGGGGAAAACGGTAAATTCGGAGCACCATGATTATGCCCCTGTTTGGGACTTTGCAAAGAATACGTTGTATTTCACGTCTAGAAGAAAACTAAATGCGACGAGTGAGAAAGACATATCAGAGCAGTTTGATGAGAACATATTTATCCTTGATTTGGAGTCTGCTGCCAAGTTGGTTAAAGCTGCTCCGGCACCGCTCAATACTGATCGTAATGATGCCGCCGTTGCCGCTACACCTAACGGTGAAGAATTGATCATATACCGTACGAGTAAAGATGGCTACTCAGGAGATTTGTACGTCAGTAAAATGAACCACTACGAGTGGTCGGAACCGGAAAAATTGGATCAGGCCATCAACAGCAAATACCAAGAAGCAAGTGCATCATACGACGGCTCTAATGTGCAAGTCCTTTATTTCTCTAGTGATAGAGACGGAGGTTTCGGAGGGAAAGACATCTACGTAATAAAAAGATTACCGAACGGAAAGTGGGGTAAGCCTGAAAACTTGGGTGAAGAAATCAATACACCGCATAATGAAGATGCTCCTTTTGTAGATGTCAACGGTGATTTATACTTCGCTTCACAAGGACACTCTACCATGGGTGGGTACGACATTTTTGTTTCAAAGAATATAGCGGATGGACGTGGTACGCCTCAGAATATGGGTTATCCCATCAATACTCCAGGTGATGATATCTTCTTTACCATTAACGAAACGGGTGACAAAGCGTATTTCTCTTCAGAAAGAGTGGGAGGCTATGGTTTACAAGATCTCTATGAAATAGATTTTGACGAAGACCATACGATTATTCTGAAAGGACAGCTTTCTGCTGAAGCAGAGAGTATTCCGTCAAATGCGCTAATCACTTTATTGAATGAAGAGAATGGTAATGTAGAAGGATTGTTTCAAACCCGAAGTGGCTCGAGCGAATTCGTTTTGGCTTTGAATACGAATAAAAAATACACCATGCTGGTTGAAGCTTCTGGCTACGATTCGGTGGAGAAATCTATCTATTACGGTGGTGAACTGGATGGGGTAAAGGAAGTAGAAGAGATTGTAACTCTTTCGAAAAACCCGAAATGAGACGCCTCATACACATATCGCTAATTGGGATGTTCATGTCTCTTGCCCTAGTGGTTAGGGCTCAGGATCAGCAGTACACGCAGTTTTATGCTGCGCCTATGTTGTTGAATCCCGCGTTTGCAGGAACTTCTATTCAGAGTAGGGTAGCCATGAATTATCGAAATCAGTGGCCTACACTGCCTCAAGCGTTTGTGTCCTACAATTTTTCGTTTGACCACTTTTTCGCTGACATTAAAAGCGGTGTCGGGATTAACGTTTCTCACGATAAGGCGGGCACAGGTGCTTTGACCTATACCAACGTATCTCTGCAGTATGCGTACGAGTTTAACGTGACAAGAAAGATCAGCCTTCGTCCGGCGATTACCGTTGGGTATGGAAGTAATTATTTGGATATTAATAAGCTGACCTTCGGAGATCAATTGGCTAGACAAGACGATGGTTTAACCACTCTTGATCCTGACCGTGCTCGATTTAGTCAAGAGCCAGTGGCTTACCCGGATTTCGGAGCAGGATTTTTGGTTTATGCTGAGAAGTTTTGGATAGGAGCTTCAGTCTATCACATTAATGAGCCCGTTCATTCCCTTGTGGGGAGAGAGAGCGTATTGCCGCGACGAGTTTCTGCTCACGGGGGAATCAGATTGAAACTTTCTGAGATTGGCGCATTTTCAAAGCGGCAGTTTATCGTTCCGGCTTTCAACTACCAGCTTCAAGGGTTGTTTGACCAATTGGATTTGGGTTTCTATTATGAGTACGATCCTGTGGTGATAGGTCTCTGGTACCGAGGGCTGCCCGGACTCAAGAAGAATGCCAATAACACTATAAATCAAGATGCTTTGGCTGTCTTGATCGGTTATGAGATAAATAATATGCAAATCGGATATAGCTACGATCTCACCATATCATCTCTTTCACCCAATAGTGGAGGCGCTCACGAGATTTCAGTAATCCTTGAATTTGCGAGCAAAAAAAGCAAGAAAAAGAATAAACGAAGAGTTATGCCTTGTGCTAAATTCTAAAGGGATTTAGATCATTCTTCTATGAATTAGAGCCATACATCGTTATAATCTTTATCTTGGTCGAGCCAAAATCTTTTTCATGAACCTCACTAGAGATGCTTTGGAACATTTTTACTCCGAGGCTGAATGTTTTTATAAAGACCTGAGCGCAGACAATAAAACTGAGGTAATCGTGCATTATGCAGGAGACCTGAACTTTGGTTTTGCCAGCGCCCTGACTTCCCGAATGGAGAAGCTTCTTGATGAAAAGGTTGAGAATAAAACGGCTAGAAAGAGGTTTTTCACCGTATTTATTGAGGCTATTCAGAATATTCGTCTCCATAGTGAGATGGATGAAAGCGATCATGTCCACACAGTGGTTACAGTATATCGAAAAGCGAATAAGCTCTGTGGTCAATTTTCAAATATCATTGATCAACGGAAAGTCGCTGATTTGAAGGCTCGCTTCGATTCTATAAATGAGATGGATCCCGTTTCGCTCAAGGAAAAGTACATGGAAGTCATGATGAACGGAGCTAGAAGTAGCAAAGGGGGCGCAGGCCTGGGGATTATTACCATGGTTATGAGATCGAAAAATGCCAGTCCTTATCATTTATCTCCTCTCGATGAGCAACACAAAATATTCTCTCATACCGTTTGCGTAGATTTGGCTTAAGCCAATATTTATGATTTTTATTTTCGATTGGGGACACCAAACTTTCAAAGAAATCGGACCACTCTCCAAGACTGATTTCAAAACGACTCTAGAACCCGAAATGGCATGGCTCGTCATCCGCCGCAGCTGGTTCAGAGCTTTTTTTATACCTACTATTCCTACTGAAACAGACTTTGGTCTTGTAGATGAAGGTGGAAATTTTTTCAAAATTGAAAAGGCCGTATTCGAAAAGTATATGCCTTTGGCAAAATTAAATGCTGTGATTTCAAATGGTGAGATTTCGGATGAAGAATATGAGAGGCGGAGAAACGAAATGGGCTTTTAGCGATGTGTACGGTAACCTATCTTCCACAATCAGGGGCTAACATAGTAACGGCTAATCGAGATGAGTCGCCCGTTCGAAACGCTGACGGACTCTCGCCATATTTGAATAAAGATCAAAGTGAATTTCTAATAGCTAAGGAGCCCTTGCATGGAGGAACAAATTTGGCGATTGGAAAAGAGTTCACGACAGTTTTACTCAATGGCGCTTTTTTTCCTCATGAAAGAAAACTGAACTACCGAAAGAGCAGGGGTATCGTTGTGTTGGATAGTCTGGATTTTTCTGCTTTGAACGACTTCAAGCATTGCTCTTTAGAAGGAGTTGAGCCTTTTACGCTTTTGCGATTTGGGAAGAATATCGAAGAGTTGAGATGGGACGAATCAATGGTGCATTTTCGAACATACGATCCGACAAAGCCATTGATTGTTGCCAGCGCAAAGCTCTACAGCAGTGAAGTTTTGAAAAAACGTCAACAGTGGTTTGATGATCTTTTCGCATCGGATCTACCTAACAGTAATAAGGTCTGGAGTTTTCACATAAACGGAGGTGATGGTGATCTCGAAAATGACATGGTCATGAATCGCAGAAATTTAGTGCGCACAGTATCCGTGAGCCAAGTCTGTACTTCAATAATTAAAAAAGAGGTGAGGCACTTCGACATAATTCGAAATAAGACAGAAGAACTTACACTTGAGCTTTGACAGTGTCCAAGTTCATTCTCATTGCATTCAAGCCACGCTTTTCGAGTGCTTCCTCCACATAATCGAATGTGGATAAAATATCAGGAGTGCCATTTACCACTGCGATGTCATGCTCAAAATGAGCTGAATACATCTTGTCTGCAGAAACTATGGTCCAATCGTCATCCAGCATCATCACATCTTTTGTTCCAAGATTGATCATCGGCTCTACCGCTAAGACCATTCCGTCAATAATTCGTTTTCCTCGGCCGCGTCTGCCGTAATTGGGCACCTGAGGGTCTTCATGCATTGTTCTACCCAAGCCGTGTCCAACCAACTCTCTAACCACGCCATAGCCATTTTGCTCAGCATGATTTTGAATGGCAAACCCGATATCTCCGATTCGCATACCTGTTCGCATCTGATCTATTCCGAGGTAGAGTGACTCTTTGGTCACCCTCAATAGTTGCTCTATTTCCTTACCCACTTTGCCTATGGCAAATGTATATGCATGATCTCCATAAAAATTATTTTTGATGGCGCCGCAATCTATTGACACTATATCACCTTCTTCAAATGCACGCTCATTTGGTATGCCGTGTACGACAGCTTCATTCACTGATATACAAAGAGTATTAGGAAAGCCTCCAAATCCTAGGAATCCGGGAACTGCTCCTTGATCATTGATGTATTCGTGAGCAATCTTATCCAATTCGAGTGGAGTAACACCGGGGCCTATCTTTTCAGCCATAAGACCCAATGTGCGCGATACGATTTGAGCACTCGCTCGCATCAATTCAATTTCTTCAGTATTCTTTAAGTGAACCATGACCTGAATAAGGATTTAATTCCGCCTTTTTTTGATTTAAAATTGTGGTGAGCTTCAGCATTTTTTAGTTGATGATTGAACTCGCCGTCATTGGGATGCAGTATTTGGTAGACATCTCCCCAACCGGGGAAACCTCCCACATTTCGGTCATCGATGAAGATATCTGCATTGATCTTTCGGCTGATTCCTTGTTCTAAGACTTCTTCGGGATAACTTTTATTTACCGCATAAAAAGTGATTCCTTGACTTGAGCAATATTTTACAGCATCGTCCAAGTATTTTCCACCTCTAAACGTCCAGAGGATCAAACGGTGTCCTTTTTTTTGCAATGCCCTCAGCGTATCAAATGCAAATAACATTTCATCTCCTATTTCGGGATACTTATGCTCAACGATAGTGCCGTCGAAATCCACTGCAATTGTTAACGAGTCTTCTGAAATCATTCCCATTGAGCCGCGAAATTACGGAATTTATAAAGGGTAGTTGTCCTCTAAATTCAAACCTCGATAAACAAAAACCGCATTTTGTAGCTTTATTTAACCCTACGATAAAGTATAAGCAGTAGCGAATATGATGAAGAAAGAGCCGATACGAGTCGTTTTAGAATCACTGACTCACCCGGTCTATAAACTTTACTCGAGTTCCAAACGATCTTGGGAGTATCATGGAATGGATCTTGTGGTACTTCCGGGGATATTTCATCCGGGTTGGTTTGTGACATCGGTTATGCTTTTAGAGCAACTGGAGGGGTTGGACTTATCGGGTAAGCGAATCTTAGAAATGGGTTGTGGAGCAGGCGTTTTGGCCTGCAGGGCAGTGCAATTGGGTGCTCAAGGTTTTGCTAGTGATATTACGTCGCTAGCTTGCGAAAATGCTGCGCAAAACACATTCAGAAATGAGCTCGATGTGGAGGTGATCCAAAGCGATATATTCGATCAGATGAGCGAGAACCAGCAATTCGATTATATCTTCGTAAACCCACCTTTCAAGCCCGATTACCCTGAAAGCCAAGATGATTTTGCCTTTTGTTGTGGCGAAGGATATGAATATTACATCGCTCTTTTCGGTAGCTTAAAAAAGCACCTCACTCCAAACGGTACTTTAGTCATGGCTCTAGCCAAGAGTTGTGAGATTGATCGTATTTTGGAAATTGCGGATTTTGAAAAAATCAGTTACGAACGAATTCTCACCAAACGAAAATGGTCGGAGACGAATTATCTCTACAGCTTTAGTTGCCGATAATCACAAATTCCACTCTTCTGTTTTTTGCACGTCCCTCATCAGTAGTGTTTGATGTAAGCGGTTTCTCAGATCCATAGCCACTGTAAGAGAGTCTCACATCATTCACATCTTCATTGATGAGATAGTCTACCACGCTTTTTGCTCTTGCTTCGCTGAGCTTCTTATTATACTCAAGGCTTCCTACATTATCTGTATGTCCTCCTATTTCAATCGTAAGAAAGGGGTAGTCGGTAAGGATATCTACCAGCTTGTCAAGCTCTGCTTTTGATTCTGGGAGAAGTTCGGCCTTGTCGAATTCGAAGAATATATTCTCCAAAGTCACTCTGTCTCCGACTTTATAGGCGATACTGTCTAGCTTGATGTCTTTCGTCGAAACGAATTCAGCTTTTTGCAACACCAATTTTGGTTTGGGTGGAATGCTTCTTTTCGGCTCAGGACTTAATGCTTCGCCAGGCATTGCTCGCCTCACCTTCACATCATCAATGTAATAGTAAGCACCGCCTTCACCTTCTTCAAACTCTTGAATTTCTGTTCTGTTGTCGTGGTAAAAATTACCAATGATGAGGTAATGCTTTTCTTCGTCCACCTCAAATACACCTGAGACCTTTTGCCATGCATTCCATCTGGACTTGATCACTTTATCAGAATTAACTTGCGGAGTGAAAAATAAAGGCATTCTATCTCGAGTTACTACTGCGGTATCGCTGAAGAACATGCCAAGATTGTTCGAGGCCAACTTTGAATTGGCAGATTTGCTGGCATAAAACTCAGCATAATAGCGCTGTCCGGGAACCAAAGCAGAATCGAGTTCCACACTGAGGTATTCATGCCAGAATGTTTCAGTGCCGCCTTTTCCGTAGGTTTTAAGGCCTGCCATATTATCACCGTTTCGAGGCCCTTGTTTTCCTTTGCTGTGTTTTCTTGGGTTTGCCCAGCACGTGTTCTTCACCCTTAAACTCAATAGGTCAGGGGTAGTTTCAGTAGGGGAGTCCCATGCATTGATGTCCTCCATGTAATTTCTACCATTTTGATTCCATCGGCAATATTCTCTTTTGGTTTCTTCAAAACCGGGATTTGAAACATAGTTGTAGTATGCATCGTCATTTTCTAAAAGGTCTTTTACCAGTTGCGCTTGACTGGTATTTGTTATACCGAGGGTTAGAAGAAGTGTAGAGAGAATCGTTTTGAATAAAGACATAAGTTTTCCACAAGGGTTAAATGAAGGCAATGGGTAAATGTATCGCAATCCTTGACCTTCTGAGGGTTTGCGTAAATAATCTTTCTTCAATTCAATGTGGAAAATGACATGACCTAAAAGGTACTCCACCCATGGTGGTCATCTATCTTTGTTTGTGTTTCGCTTTTCCCCTTTTATGCATCGAAAAAGACACTTCATCTTCTTTCTATTCGCTTTGTGCTCCTCATTTCTGTTTGCACAGGAAGATGACAGTCAGCCAATGTCATGCATGAATGCACAGGAAATTCTGTTTCCACTTGGGCAGAATGACTTTTCCAAAAGCGAAATACTGATGAACGAAGCCACCATAAATGCGCTTTACTATCTCTATGAGGATCGCTACACTTTCTGGTATAAATTTATCGCTACCGAAGATCTTACCATTGACTTCTCTGTGAGTCCAACCAATCAGGACGACCGCTATAGAGCGATACTTTTTAAATACGGAGGAAAGGATTTTTGCGACAAGCTGGTCAATGAAAACCTTCAGCCCCAAAGGGTTCAGCGGATACCTATCTTCAGTGACGATGGCGAGATACTTTACAAAAATACCGTCGAAGCTGCCAAAGGTGATACCTTTTACGTTTCGGTATTGAGTCTCAATGCTGATGATTGTGGTCACTACCTCTACATAGAGTCAGCGGAAGAAAAGTTCTCGTTTCATGCTATACATCAGCCTTGTTATGATTTCGACCAACTCAGGCAGCCTGATTTCTCAACTAAAAAGGAAGTGCAAGAAGATGTGAGCTTAGTCCTTCCTATGGATACTGAAGTTCCGTTTGAGCCAGAACCTGAAGTTGGTTTTTCTGCACTTGAAACCATCGAAGTTGAAAGCGAAGACGATGAGTTTATTTCTGTTGGAGACCGTCTGATTTTAAATCAAGTATTCTTTTATAACAATACTTACGCATTCAAACCAGGGGCTACTGATGAGCTTGATCAGTTGGTAGATTTCTTAGAAATGAATGCTACCGTAGAAGTAGAGATTCAAGGGCACACGGCAAACAATACAGAAGACATTCGGCCTGACCCCAATTTTAAGGGGCAAGGCAAAGAGTGGAATTTCAAGGGTACTGCATTGAAGCTAAGCGAGCGAAGGGCTGAAGCGGTGATGGAGTACCTGATCGGTAAGGGTATTTCTAAGAAAAGGTTGATAGCAAAGGGCTATGGCGATAGTCAAAAACGCGTTCCAGATGCCAAGACCTTCGATGAGTTTGAGAAAAATATGCGGGTAGAAGCCGTCGTGACCAAACAATGAAAAAGCTATTCTATCTTTCACTTTCTGTCTTTCTATTGGCCTCTTGCGTCTCGCACAAGCAGGTCACCTATTTCAATGATATCCAAGATCTAGAGACTGGAAAGCTAAATATTCCCGATGCACCGGCTGCCGTTCTTAAAAATGGTGATCTGGTTGAAGTGCAAATATCCAGTATTAGTTTAGAAACGAATGCCTACTTCCAGACCGACCAAAGTTCATCTGATGACGGGTTTGGTGGAAATCTTTACCAAATCGATGGTAGCGGCTCCATTCACCTTCCCTTGGTGGGAAATGTCGAGATTGTAGGCTTATCCAAAGAGGAAGCAAGAGCAGCTATAGAGTCTGCTCTATTGGAATATGTACAAAAACCCAGCGTCAATCTCCGTATAGCAGATTATAAGATTACGGTACTCGGCGAAGTCAACACTCCGGGTGTATACAAGATACCTACGGCAGAAGCTTCAGTGCTTGAAGCTCTTGGATATGCCGGTGATTTGACCGTGTATGGCGTGAGGGAGAACGTTCTCCTGATTCGTGACAACGGCATAGAGAAGAGTTTTCACCGACTGAATTTAAACGATTCGAGCGTTTTGGAAAGTGAGCACTTTTACCTTCAAAATAACGATGTGATTTACGTTCAGCCTACGAAGGGTCTGACATCGAAAGATGATAACATATACCGGATCTTGCCGCTGGTGATCAGTTCTCTCACATTTGTGGCTGTCATTATTAGCTTGAATCAATAAGTATGGCAGCAGATAATTTGAATAAGCCCGAAAGAATACAGAATGATTTCGATTTAAAATCTTTCTTTTTCAGGTATCTCAAGTACTGGTTCTGGTTTCCCCTATGCTTGATTCTGGCCTTGGTCATCGCGCGCTACTACAATTGGTACAAGAATCCGGTGTATGCCGTTACCGCGAAGTTGATGGTCAAAGATGAAAATGTTGGGAAGGATCAATTTCTGCGGCAACTAGACGTGGAAACACCGACCAAGAACATCGAGAACGAGATTGAAATACTTCGTTCGCATAGCCTTTTGGCAAAGACCTTGAATGAGTTGGAATTTGATGTTTCTTATTTCTTAGTCGGAGACGTAAAGGTTTCGGAAGCTTACAAGGACAGCCCTTTCAAAGTGGACATTACAGGACTGGAATATTCAGCATACGGCAGACTTTTTGAAATTGAAATAATCGATAAAAATAGATTTCGATTTACCTATCCGCAAGGCGATGGTGAAAAGGTAATCGAAGAGAAATTCGGGGAGTCATTCGATTTTGGCTTGGGTACCATTACACTAATCAAAAGAGAGATTTTTCCTTCGGACGATCTGAAGAATCCGGAGTTTGATAAGCGTCATTACAGAATCAAGTTCAACACAATAACCGCCAATCAAAACAAGTATCTATCGAAGCTTTCTGTAGCATTGGCGCGCTCTCAGAGCACTATTCTTCAACTTTATCTCGAAGATGAGGTCCCACAAAAGGGATTGGATTTCTTGAATGCCTTGATTACCGTCTATCTTCAAAACGATGTAGATTTAAAGAATAAGGCTGCATCAAGAACAGCCGAATTCCTCGATCTGCAGCTTGAAGATATTACCGAAGATTTAGAAAGCATCGAAATCAATCGCGAGAACTATAAAGCCGCTAAGGGAATTATAGACTTGGAGTCTGAGTCGCAAATCGTGCTGGAGAGCATCAAAGATTTAGATGCCAAAAGTGCCATCAATCAAACCAAAATCGGTTTAATTCAGCAACTAAGAGAGTACATTACTGACAATGTGGATGTTCGAGACCTAGCCCCCTCGGCGCTGGATATAAATGATCCATTGCTGGTGAAGCTGATCAACAAACTGAGCGAACTTCAAAGTCAGCGGGAGATTGTCATCAATCGCAGTACGGTAAATGATCCCAACCTGGTTCCCATCAATGCCGAAATAGAGCTCACCCGCTCATCTCTTCTGGAGAACATTCGAAACATTGAGAAGGGTCTGCAACGTCAGCAAGAAGAGCTGGAATCTTCCCTAAAAACATTTACCAAGAGAATTCAACGAATTCCAACTACAGAGCGGGAGCTCTTGGAGATTGAACGCCGATTCAGAATTCAAGAAAGCTTATACTTATTTCTTTTACAGAAAAGAGCAGAATTGGCCATATCTCTGGCCGCTACTGATAGCGATACGAGAGTTGTTGATGCCCCTCGAGTAATTCCAGGGCCAATATCGCCTGTACCTCAGCGCGCCTATTCCATTGCCATTTTACTCGGCTTAATGATTCCTGTTCTTATTATTTTTTTGGTCGAAAACTTAAACGATAAGATCAATGATTTGGCCGGTCTGAAGCGACTGACATCTATTCCGATTATAGGAGTGGTCAGATTTAATCAGCACAAATCTCCTCTCGTAGCTTTAGAAAAACCACGCTCGAGTATTTCAGAAGAGTACAGAAGCATCAGGTCAAATCTCAAATTCTTTCATGCTGAAAAAGGTCCTGACGTGGTCATGGTTACCTCCTCGATTGGTACTGAAGGAAAGACCTTTACGGCTATGAATTTGGCCTCCATTATGGCCGCCACAGGTTCTAAGGTGGTTCTCATCGGGCTTGATCTGCGCAAGCCAAGAATAGTGGAAGACTTTGGTATTGAGAATAAAATTGGCTGCAGTAATTACTTAAGTGGAAATGCATCAATCGACGATATTTTAGTTCCTTCGGGCTATTCTGAGAATTTGTTCATCGCGCCCTCCGGCCCGCCACCACCAAATCCATCTGAGCTGATTATATCAGATCGTATGCCACACCTCATTAAAGAATTGAGTGAGCGGTTTGATAAGATTATTATCGATACTCCTCCCGTAGGATTGGTTTCAGACGGATTGCAAATCAGCGATTATGCGAATGTAACGGTCTTTGTGGTCCGCGAAGGGGTTACGCGAAAAGCTCATTTGGCTCAAGCCAATGAAATGTTTGAGAAGGGCCGATTGAAGCACCCAACTCTCGTTTTCAATGCAGCTAAACGCAAGAATAAATCATATTCCTACGGTGGGGCCTATGGTTACGGTTATGGCTACGGCTACCAAAGCGATTACGGCAACTATTTTGACGAGCAGGAAGAGAGTGACTCCAAGTCAAAGTGGAATCCATTCCGTCGCAATGATTAATGGGCTAATCGCTCGAATACGGTCTACTTCTGATTTTAGAGGTAAGCAAATTCTCAAAAATATTTTGTGGTCAGCAGGTCTGAAAGGAGTAAATGCCTTGATCAGCTTTATAATCGTTCCGCTCTACCTAAGCCTGCTTACCGAGCTGAGTTTTGGGATTTGGCTTACGGTTAGCGCAGTTTTGCAGTGGTTCAATTTCTTCGACTTGGGTATAGGAAACGGCTTGAGAAACAAGCTTGCCGAAGCACTAGCTCAAAAGGATTATAAGCTGGGAAAGATATATGTCAGCACAACATATGCCTTAATATCGGGTGTTGCCGTTGGTATGTTCATCTTATTTTTTGGTGCTAATTTCTTTTTTGATTGGGCGCAGGTTTTTGAAGCTCCGCCAGCTCTTGTTAATGATGTTAGGGGAATGGTCATTATTCTCTTTTGCCTTTTCGTTCCTCAGTTTGTCGCTCAATTGATCAAGATGGTTGTTACCGCCGATCAGCGACCCGCCTTGTCCAATCTAATGAACACTTTGGTCAACATCCTCCAGTTGGCAGGTGTATTTTTATTGAGCGAATACAGTATGGGCTCACTAGTAAATTTGGCATGGGTCATCGCAGGTATCAATCTGTTCATTCCGCTGGTAGCGAGTGCCTATCTTTTTTCGAGCCGTTACAAGGAATTGAGCCCTTCTTTTTCTCACGTCGACCTCAAGTATTCCAATTCACTTCTGGGTCTGGGAGCTACGTTCTTTATTCTTCAAGGCGCGGCCCTAGTGGTTTTCATGACCGATAATCTGATTATTACCAAAGTACTCGGTCCCGAGGAAGTTCCTGCCTACAATATTTCTTATCGTTACTTCAATCTCGCTCTTGTCTTTTTTGGCTTGGTTACCACTCCGTTCTGGTCGGCATTTACCGATGCCTTTGTAAAGGAGGATTTCGGATGGATTAAAAAAATGCTCAAGCGATTGCTCTTTCTCTGGGTAGTGATGGCGGTTGGAGTTGTTCTATTGATCCTGATAGCTCCTTATGTCTACCATTTTTGGATTGGTGATGAGTTGGAAATTCCATCTGCCCTCAACTGGTGTATGGGAGCATGGGTAATCCTCTCAGCACTACTCAGCATTTTCGGCACTTTTTTAAGTGGAATTGGAAAATTGAAAGTCTCCCTTTTTCACGCCGTCTTTGTGATGATTGTTAATATTCCGCTCTCCATCTGGTTGGCTCAGTACTCCATGCTGGGCAGTGCAGGAGTAATTCTCGCAAGCACGATTGGCGCCTCGTTCCGATTGTTATTTCAACCCTATCAAACTTGGCTCATTTTGCAAAAACGAGCCAAAGGAATCTGGAACCGCTAGATTTCGTTCAAGTAGTTTTTAGCGAAATTCTCTGAACCATACGTATCAGGAAGAAGCTCTTTAAGAGACTCGTTATCCGTTCGGAAGTGATCTTTAATTTTTTTCCGAAGTGCAGGAGAAAACTGAAATTTTTTCTTGCCACCCAATCGGTGCTCAATCGCTTGAATATTCTTTCTGAAAATCTGCTTCCCTGCCCCCGATCTTTCCAAGATTCCTTTTAGGCTATTGGTCTTGCGCAGATACTCCAATTGACGAGCGCTTAGGCTGCTGTTCGTCTTTTTGTCAAAATCGATGTCCACAGTCAATTCAAGATTTAGCTCGCGGCAAAATTGCTCAATGAAATCGCTGGGATTTGTGGTGAAATCCTCGTAGAGAAAAACATGAACTTTCTCAAAGAGTCCCTGATATAGGCTCAAGAGTGAGGAGTAGAAATACTGCTCAGTTTGTTCTATTGAAGTAAAAGTCGGAAAAAGTGGGTTCGATCGATCAGAACGCTCGTTATCAAAGCGAATGAATTCGTGTGGTTTCGCTGTGTGCCCGGAGTAAACGCCGATGGAATACAGTGACTCCAAAAGGTCAGCCTGATTGCGCAGAAACAAAATAATCTCTGCATTCGGGAAAAGTTGTTTCAGACGCATTCCATTTCGCGTCCTATTGGTCGAAACCAGATAGAGCGATTGACCTGCAAGAAGTTCGTTAGAGATTATCAAATTACCTTTGTCCTGCAGTGCTGCGCTCTCTCGAACAGACTGTTCATTGTAGCGACTTTCATCTTGGTACATCAATCGCTGAAAAGCCTCGCTGTATTGTGTTTGGTTTATGCCAATGTGTTTGAAGTTGTTTAAATTGGGAAAAACCTCCTTCTGAAAAAAGGTGCTTGCCGTTCGCGGCATTCCTATGTGTACAAGTGTTCGATTCACGTTCAAATCTAATCATTTCTCATGGCTGAAAATGTATCTTTGAGCCATGCGGAATGCGACCATCGTACTCACGGCAACCATCAGGCCCAATGTTGATTTTGTGGCGAGAGCCGATGTCGACCGAAGAATAGAAGATTACGCCAAGTGTATTTCGTTTTATCTGCAGAATACTTCACAGCCGATCGTCTTTGCAGAAAATTCGGGTTTCGATCCCAATGAATCACCGCTATTCAGACCCTTCCTCGATCACGATCGCTTCCATTGGCAGACCATTGAGCCCCATTCAGACTTGTCTAAAGGTAAAGGGTTTCAAGAATTTTATACGCTCGATCAATTGGTTGAAAAAGGTCTTTGTGGAGAATACTTTGTCAAGATCACGGGACGCTACTTAGTCAGAAATGCACCTTCACTTATCGAAAAAATGAAGGCTCCTTTTCACATCGATTTGCACCAAAAGATGAAAGTGGCCATCACGGGATTTTTTGGTGTAGAAACGCAGTTCTATCGGGATCACCTTTTCGGGAAATACATCGAATCCAATGACGTTCAAGGCCGCTTTATTGAACACGTCATTTATGATGCTATTCGCGACAATGATTTCTCCAAATCGGTAGAGTTACTTCATGAAAATGCTCAATACGAAGGTGTATCAGGGAGTCACGGAAACAGCATGGCGCGCAATCCTTATAAGATGAAATTGCGTTCGCTCGAACGATCCATTAGTCGTGCCATAGGTATCAATAAATTCCTCATTGAGTATTGATGCGCTGGCTCACTTACTTCCCAAAATTCGAAAGCATTCATCTTACCAAGGATGTCGGTATGATTCCGTTTTACGTCAATCTGTTTGGCTATGAATCTACCCTCCTGGGGCACTCGGAGGCCACTATCTCCATTCCCGATGAGGTGGGAGGTCTGAATATTGAGCTTCTCGAGGAAAAGCGACCACTCTTTTTTCTTGATCGGGCCTTTCTGGATTGGCTTAAGGCCAATGCCAAATCAGTAGATGTGCTCCATCTCTTTCACCTTAGTAGGGACAGTATTTTTTACGGAGCTTACTACAAGCGGTTGAATCCAAAAGGCAAGCTTTACCTGAAGCTGGATGCCTACAATGATCATCTGCTTTCGCGAAAGCGATATGCCAAAAACCCGATCAAGAACGCTCTGTTACAGCGGACCGAAAAGGATTTTTTTCGAAAGCTGGATTTAGCGACAATCGAAAATAGCGAAGGCTTAGTGTTGACCGCACAGACCTACCCTGAGCTTTCTCCAATTCTCCAATACTTGCCGAATGGCTGCAATGACAACTACTTGGGTGAGCACTTTTCGGGGACACCCGTCAAAGAAAACATTATTCTCTCTGTTGGCCGATTGGGAAGTTCAGATAAAAACTACGAATTGCTACTCGCAGCCTTGCCTCAAATAAAACTGCCAGAATGGAAATTCGTGATCGTCGGTCCGATCAGCGATGATTTCCAATTGAAGATCGACGAATTTTTCCGATTACATCCCGAATGGCTTGACCAACTAAGGTTCACGGGAATCATATCCGATCGAAAGAGACTCTATGATCTTTATTCAAAAGCTTCTGTGTTTTTTCTCCCTTCACGGTTTGAATCTTTTGGAATTTCATTCGTGGAAGCACTCTACTTTGGTTCTTGCCTTGTTGGCCACAAGGGTATGTACGCGTACCGCGATATCTGTAAAGACGGCCAATTCGGCTGTTTTTTTGAAGACAATGACCCAGTGTCATTTGCAGCCGCCATTGAGGAGGCCACATTGAAATATTCCGGAAGCGACTTCCTTATGAAGGCAAGCGAGCATGGTCGGAACACTTTTTCATGGAGCAAGCTCATCGAAAAATTAATTGCTAAACTTGGTCATGACTGAACGCCACTTTCTGTCTGTCATCACGGTGAGTTTTAATTCAGTGAAGACTATTGGTCAAACGCTCGAATCGCTGCAAAGTCAAACGTCGAAGGACTTTGAGTCTATCGTCATTGATGGAGCCAGCACTGATGGCACGCAAGAAATAGTGAAATCCTTTGGCGATTTAGTGACCTCCTTTGTTTCTGAAGAGGATGGAGGGATTTACGATGCTATGAACAAGGGCATCGCAAGATCTAGAGGTCAGTATCTTGCATTTCTAAATAGCGATGATGCTTATTTTCCCGAGACCGTAGAGTGGGTAAAGGCTTTCGCCAAAAACACCAAGGCTTCGATCATTTATGGAAACCTCCAAAAAGAAAGGGAGCTGAGCGGAGAAATCTTGACCCGTATCGAAAAGCCCAATTTGAAACTCATGCCAAAAACCATGGGTGTTTTTCATCCTGCTACTTTTGTAAAAGCGGAACTATTTGAAAAGCTTGGACCATACGACGTCCGCTTTAAACAAGCAGCAGATTACCATTGGCTGTTGTGCGCATACTTGGAAAAAATAGATTTTCAATACCTCGATCAGACCTTGGCAAAATTCAGCACTGGCGGAGTCAGTAATTTTTCTTGTGAGACCTATCGAGAAGCCGCCATCATTCAAAAAGAATTGGGTACAGGGACTCCCGACGAGATGGAGAAGCTTCACGAGTTTTGCTTGAAAAAACGGAAGAGAAATAGTTTGATTGCAAAATTGGCCGAATGGCCTATCCTTCGCGATATTTACCGCCAACAGATTAAAAAACGCTGGAATTGACACGATTCTTTGAATACCTGCTTTACTTTCGCTACCGCTTCAATGGCTGGCTTGTAAGCATCTACCTCGGTGCGCTCGGATGTAAGGTGGGCAAAGGTCTGAAGTGTTTGAGGCTTCCCTCCTTCAAGGACATCCCGAAAGGGAATATCCGTATTGGCGATAATGTATCTGTGGGCAAGGGAGTGATTTTTGAAATCGCGAGAACAGGCTCACTCAATATTGGTGAACGCTGCACGTTGGGAGATTATAGTCGGTATTCTTCCATCGACGAGATTTCTATCGGCAAGGCTGTTGCTATAGCAGAGCATGTCAGCATTCGCGGAAGCTTTCATAAAACGGATCGCGATCAAAATATTATTGATCAGGGAGATGAAGGCGCGCCGATCTCTATTGGTAATGACGTTTTACTCGGTGCTCAGACTGTTGTATTGATGGGAGTTAGTATTCCCGATGGAGTCGTTATCGGCTCTCAATCTTTGGTTCGTAAAAGCGATAAAGTCCATCCTTATGGTATTTTTGCGGGCTCACCGCTGAATCATATTCGCGATCGCCGATGAAAACCAATGAAGTAAAAGCTTTTTTTGAGCGCACCGATGTGTACCTCACTTATAATTACAACCTCCGCATTCGAGCGGAAACGGTGGCGCATTTTATCGGTGACGAGCATTTCGATCAAGTATTGGACATGCCGTGCGGTACAGGAGATATCTCTGCGCCTTTTCTCGAGAATTTCGGACACATCACCATGATGGATTTTTCCGAAAATATGATCGCTACATCTAAGTCGCGAATTCCCGATGAGGCAAAATCGAAAGTCACTTTCATCAACGGCGATTTTTACGCCCACGATTTTGGAGTGCAGCAATTCGACTTGGTGATGAACATCGGTATCTTGGCCCATATCGCCGATCCGATGCGCTTTCTCGAAGAATCGATGAAATTGGTGAAGCCGGGTGGGAGTCTCATTCTTCAAAATACCGATAGTGATCATTGGTTCGCTAAGCTAATCCATTCTTATCTCGGATTGCGCAGAGCCATCGGGAAGGACAAGTACAAATTGAACAAGGTTTCCGAAAAAGATCTTTTGAAAAAAGTGACTGGAAATGGTTTCCATTTGCAGCAGAGCTTCCGCTACAATCAGTCATTCTTGGGGCTATCCAGACTTTTTAGCAACGACTTGAAGTATAAGCTCACCCGCGACTATTTCGGCGATGCAGCCACGCCTCGAAACCAGAAGGCGGGTAGTGATGTGACGTACTTGTTCAGTAAGGAGTCGTAAAACATGAACATCCTCCTCATTCCCGAAAACTTTCCTACCGATGAGAATCCCGTAGCGGGAATTTTCATGAAGGACTACATAACAGCCATGCAAGCTTTTGCCAAGGTCACGGTGTTCAATTCCAATCCTTGGTACCGCGGTCAATACGAGGAAGTAGAAGGCGCTCGTTGCTTTGATCTTCATCTCTTTGCGAAAAAATGGAGATTCCCGTTTAATATTGCAGCATACACTTATTGGGAAAGACAGAGTTTGAAGTTTACCAAAAAACTGCCCAAACCCGATCTCATTCATCTCCACGGAACAGCGCAGCGAGGTAAGTGGGTAGCTAAGCTGGCGGCTCATTGGAATGTGCCTTTCGTGATCACTGAGCACACAGGCCCTTGGTCGGCCATTTCGGCTAGACCCGCGATCCTCAAACGAGTGAAGGGCATCATGGAAAAAGCCGATTTGGTGATGCCAGTGAGCAAACACTTGGAGAAGGAAATCCTCGAAAGTGGCATTAAGCCCCAAAGGATGGCTGTGCTCGGAAACCCTATTGACACTGATTTTTTCTCTCTTCGAGAAAAGCCCTTGACCGCCACCAAACACATTCTTTTTCTTGGGAGACTCGATCCATTTAAGGGTGGTCTACGAACGCTGAAAGCTTACAATAAAATCAAAGATGAATTTCCCGAATACCGATTGACTATTGCGGGTGATGGAGTAGAAGGAGATGCTATACAGACGTTTATCGAAGAGAACCATTTGGAAGCTGGAGTAGAATTTCTTCGAAAGCAACTCAACCGAGAAGAGATGCGAACGCTTTTTCATGAGTCGACTTTTCTCGTTTTCCCAAGTGAGTTTGAAAGCTTCGGCCTGGTAGCAGCTGAGGCTATGGCAACAGGGCTTCCTGTGGTAATTTCGGATCGGACAGGACCTTTAGATTATAGTAGCTCAACTAATTCAATTCAAATCGAGCCTGAAAGTATTGAAGCCGGATTACGTGAAATGATCGAAAGGATTGAGGGCTTTGATCCCAAAAAAGTCAGGTCGAGTATTGAGAATAATTTCGGTACAGCTGCTTTTTCGAATAAGTTGAAAGAGGCCTATCTTCAAACTCCTAGATCGAGCTGAAGATAGATTGTAAATAAGTGATGGCAATCGAAGTCCAATCCACCTTGCATTTTCATTTATACTTGCATTATGTGCGGCATCTTCGGTGTATGGAATTATAAAGGCTTGAACGGGCATGCCTTGCGCAAAGCCTCGGGTATGCTGAGACACCGCGGGCCTGACGATGAGGGCTTCCTCTTGGTAAATCAAGGCGCGGCCATTCCCTATGCGGGTGATGATAGTGTAATCAAAGATTTGGAGCAGCTACCTGATTCTCTTCCTTCTCCAAATGCCCTACTTCATCGTCGTCTCTCTATTCTCGACCTTTCGCCGCAAGGCCATCAGCCAATGCGGCACCAAGACCGAGAAATCTATCTCACCTTTAACGGGGAGATTTACAACTTTCAAGAGCTTCGAGAGCAATACAAACTGCCAACTAAAACGGGAACCGACACCGAAGTCATTCTCCAGCTTTATGCCAAAATCGGCGAAGAAGCCTTTTCGAAATTCAGAGGCATGTGGGCCATGGCTATTCTCGATTTGGAAAAGAACAAGCTGGTACTTTCGCGCGATCGCTTTGGGATCAAACCACTTTACTTCACTGAAAAAAATGACGGCTTGGCTTTTTCTAGTGAAGTGAAACCGCTTCTTTCTCTTCCGGGAATGAAGTCAGAATGGCAGCGCGACAAGCTGCTGCAATTTCTGGTGTACGGCGCTACGGACGACCCCTGCGAGAATTTCTTTAAAGGAATAGAATCGGTAAAGCCCGGACATTATTTGAGTTTCAATTTGGATACTCTTTCTAAAACTGAAACTCATTACTACAACCTTCGCAAGCAAATTCGCAAAAGTGAGTATGCCAACGGAACCTTCGATGAGCGCTTTGGCGATAGCATTCGAGAGCACCTGATTTCCGATTTGGAAGTGGGCTCCTGCCTTAGCGGTGGATTGGATTCCAGTCTAATCGTTGCCACAGCTTGTCCCTCGGTGAAAAAAACGTTTACCTGTTCTTTTCCTAATTCGGATATTGACGAGACACGTTTTGCTATGCAGTTGACTTCAGCTTGTCCCGATTTGAATCAGCATTTCACAAGCCCTAGCTCCCGCGATTTCCTCGAGGCATTTGACGAAATTATTCGCACCCAAGAACGCCCCATTGGCTCGGCTTCGGTATTCGCCCAATACGCCGTCATGAAGTCGGCGCGAAAAAATGGGATCACCGTTCTTCTCGACGGGCAAGGAGCCGATGAAGTCTTTGGCGGGTATTATCCCTTTGCGGGAGCATACCTACTCTCCATTTTAAAGTCGGGAAATCTCGGTCGTTTTAATCGAGAGATGAAGGCTTTAAAGAAGAATTTTAACCCCAAAATGGAGCAAGCTATGTTGCGCTCTCTATTTTACAATTTGCCGAAAAGCTTGAAACTCTTGGTGCGGAAAAAGAAGCGCTTGGGTTTTGATTTAATTGCCGAAAACTACCATAATAGAGCAGCGCAGCTTGACGTGCCCGAGAGAGGAGCCTCTGAGTTTACCGAACTCGCTTTAAAGAGTGTCGGTTTTGGCTTGCAGGAATTGCTCCATTACGAAGATCGAAACTCCATGCGCTTTAGCATCGAGAGTCGGGTGCCATTTCTTGATCATCGATTGGTTGAATGGACGCTTTCTCAGCCACACGAGAACCTTTTGAAAAATGGCTGGACAAAGAACCCTATACGAGAAGCTTTGGACAAGCGTGGATTAAAAGACTTGGCTTGGCGACGCGATAAACTAGGATTTGTGGTGCCACAAAAAGAGTGGCGCGATGAGCTCTTTCCGCAATTACAGAAAAACTGGAAAGACCTCGAACTCGATGAGGTGTTTGATTTTAACTCGGTGATGGATTTGCTCAACAACCCCGTGCATTCCAATTCCGCCCAATCGGAGTTTTGGAGAATCTACGGGTTGATCCGATGGCTTAAAATTTTCAAAGTCGAATTGGTATGAACATCACCATTGTCTGCGGTCACTTCTTGCCAGCCATGGGTTATATTGAAGTCCATCTAGCTCGGGCTTTCGCTGAAATGGGTCATCGTGTTACGGTGGTCACCAGCGATGCCGTTCCGCCATACGTCAGTCATCTTCACCAAGAGTTTGGACAGCCACCCAAGGGCGTTGAAGTCATCCGTCTCAAATCCATTTTTTCGCTCGGACAAATAGTTATCAGCCGTGGCGTCAAGAAAGCTGTAGTGAATTCTCATCCCGATATGATCATCGTTATCGGCTTGGGAAAACGTTTTCCGAAGCCAGCTTTAGGGTTGGGAGTCCATACCACCGTTCTATTTGGCGACAATGCTGCGAGTTACGGTGATTCACCTTCTGCTAAGACGCGATTGCTGTTTGAGCTCTTCAAAAGAGCAACGTACCAAAAAGCCGCTGCGAAAGCAGATCGATTGGTAGCCTACACTCCCGAAAGTTTTGAGGCGGCAGGGAGAATGCTCGGCGGAAAATGGCAAAAGAAACTAGACGAACAAGAAGATTTCATTAGTCTCGGCTTTCATCCCGATGAATTCTTCTTTGATGAGAATTTGCGAACCAACAAAAGAGCTGAATTGGGTTTTTCAGAATCTGATCGGGTAGTGGTCACCGCCACCCGATTTCGGCCCGAAAAGAACTTGGAGTGGGCTATTCCTGCCTTTCAGAAAGCCAGCCCGAATACCAAATGGTTATTGCTTGGCAGCGCAGAAGATGACTATGCGAAACAATTAGAAGAGCATTTGAAGCGAGATTTGGGTCAAGACCGCTTCATTCTTTTACCGCATCAGAGAAGAGTTGACCTCAATGCGTTTTACAATGCTGCCGATGTTGCATTGTTCACTACTCCCGCCATCTCCATCATCGAGTCAATGGGTATCGGTCTTCCCGTTTTTCTTCCCGAAACCAAAAGCCTTTCACACCTCATTCGCGAAAGCGATCAGGGGCAAATCGTTAAGGATTTCGATTCTATGGAATTTGGTGATCTCCTGGTCGAGAATCGCGGAGATCTGGCCGCAAAAAATGAAGATCTTTTTTCTTGGAAAAGACAAGCTGAACTTCTTCTTTCAGTCAATAGAGGTTAGAGGGTAAGTAAAATTGGCTTTCTATTAACGTGAATAATGTAACGAATTCGTTACATTTGTAGTATGAGAGAAATCTTCATATCCCAAGAATGTCTTGATTTTATAGACTCGCAGGATGAAAGGGTCTCTCTGAAGTTTTTCAGCTCGTGGAGATCATTGGAGAATTAAAGGAAGTGCATGCGCACTTTTTGAAGAAACTACAAACAACTCAGTTTTATGAGCTACGAATTAAAACAAGAAATGAGTATCGCATCATAATTTTTGCAATTGACCATTTGAACTTCACAGAATCTTCAAAAGCTGTTTGTCTCGTAGGTTTTCAGAAGAAGTCGACGAAGGATTATAAAAAAGCTATCAAGAGAGCCGAAAAAGCTCTTGAACAATATTTAGAATAACGCCATGGGAAAGATTATAAATGCCAAAGATCTGATTGCTAAACGATACGGAAAAGAGGGGTCTGAAGAGCGAGAACGCTTTAAGGAGGAAGCCTTTTCCTACTATTTTGGTGAATTGATCAGAAACCGCAGGAAAGAATTGAAAATGAGTCAAGAAGTTCTGGCAGAGAAAGTAGGTAAAAAGAGACCTTATATTTCAAGAATTGAAAGTGGTGAGGATATTCGGCTATCCAATTTTGCCTTGCTAGCCAAAGCGTTGGGGCTTACGATTGAATTAAAACCAAATTAGGGCTGCGTTTGAAACTTCCTTCAGCTCGTTGATAAAAAGGTTACTTTTTGCGCTCTCGCTCTGCCTGCTCGGGTTTTCTTTGTAAAACTTTATGACGTTTCGGGAATGGACAGAATGGCTGCGCGATTTACCTTGGTTACTCAGGTGGTTTCCACTTTTGGTGGTGCTGCGCCCACTTGTCGATAGCCTTTACTTTCTCAAGGAAGTCAGTCCGCTCGCCTCACCCCCTTACCTCGTTGGGGTGATTACTCCTATTTTGGCCATTGCGGCTATGGTTAAATTTCGCTCGCCGCCTTTTGGCAAAGTCGATAAGGCATTTTTGCACTGGTCGATCATCGTCCTGCTCAATTGCTTTTTTCTACTGCTTTACGATCCGCTTTCCATTCTTACCATCGAGTTTCTGCTCAAACTTTCCTTGCCCGTTTACCTTTTCTTTTTTCTGAGAATATTCATTCGTGATCTCAGAGACTTGCATGGAATTCTTCAATCCTTCCTTTATGCGGGGATTTTTATCGTGGCGATCTTACTTTTTGAAGTTTTGGTGAATCCCATTCGAATAGAAGAGAGTCGCGGACTGCAAAGAATTCAGGGGAGCTTCGGTGATGTGGTCAGTTATGGGATGTATATCACCTTTGCCATTTCGGCGGCCACTTATTTTTTCTTCTCTAGAAATCACGTTGTAGCTCAAAACAAGCGATTGATTCTAGTGGGTGTCGTGGCATTTTTCGGCATTCTCGGGTTGGTGAATATTCACCACACCGCCACGTATACGGTGTTTTTCCTAATCACTGCTTTGTTCTTGCTTTTCAATTTCAGGAAAGGGAGCCCCGCTTTGGGTTTTGCTATGATCGTTATCGTCGGAATCGGGATTTCTTATTTCGGTAGCAGCATAGTAGATGAAAAGATTACACCTTTGATCGAAACAGATTTGGCAGTATATTCCGGTGATGAAGACACAGATCGACTGCTTCACGGAAGGGTCGGACGCTGGAGGGTGATGCTAGAAAAGTTTTCTTCGGAAAACGTCCCTGTTCAATTCTTCGGTTATCCACTCAAGTTCGATTATGTCTTCCAGTTTATCGGGATTGGTTCACACAACGATTTCATTCGAATGCTCTTCGCCACGGGGATTTTGGGTCTGATTTTATACGTCCGTATGCTCGTCGTAGTTTTTCGAAGAAATATCTTGCTCGGCCCCGCACAGCGCTTCCTGCTTTACGCTACTTTTGCTGCGTTGCTGTTTTATAGTATCAGCGTTACGCCTACATTTTACGCCCCATTCATGTATTTCACTATGGCTGTATTTGCTTATGCAGCCCTCCCCGAAAACCTACGCTTAAGATGGAAAAACCAAGAATTCTAATCTTAGGCAAGCTGCCTCCTCCTTTGATGGGGCCAGCTATTGCGACGCGAATCATTCTCGATTCCGACTTGCAAGAGGACTTTGATCTCCATCATTTCGATACACGTATCAACGCCGATGTAGCAGATATGGGTCGGTTTAAGTTGCAAAAGATCAAAACTATCAGAGCGCTGTATTCGAACTTTGACGAAAGTCTAAAGAAGGTAAAACCTGATCTTGTTTTAGTGCCTATCGGGCAAACTACTGCTGGGTTTTTGAAAGATATTCCCTTTATCAGAATGGCCGCCAAGTCCGGCGCACGAGTGGTGATTCAACTTCGTGGTAGTGAGTTTAGAAAGTGGTTTGATGGCTTAGATCCGATCCGAAAAAACATGGTCAAGGGTGCTTTGGCAAAGGTGCACGGGGTAATTGTTTTAGGTGAAAACCTGCGCTATCTCTTCGAAGGCTTGGTTCCTTCTGAAAAGATTTTTGTGGTGTCTAATGGAGCCGACTACCAGTTTCCTGAATGCCGAACGAAGTCCTTGCGCATTCTCTATTTGGCCAATTACCTTCCGGGAAAAGGGATCAAAGAGTTGCTGCAAGCCTTAATTTTGGTTCACGAAAAGCAAAAGCTCCGATTCGAGTTCCACGGCTATGGCAGCTGGGATAACGATTCCTACAAAAGCGAGTGTATCAAAATGGTTGAGCGTTACGCCAATTTCTTTTTGAACGGGAGTATTTCGGGAGAAGCAAAATGGCAAGCATTCGCCGATGCCAATATTTTCGTTTTTGCTCCCAAAGCACCTGAAGGTCATCCGTGGAGTTTAGTAGAAGCGTCGGCTGCTGGATTGCCAATTTTGAGTACCGATCGCGGAGCCATTCGTCAAAATGTGATCGATGGTGAAAATGGATTTTTAATAGAGAATCCCGATCCGGAACTTCTGGCAGAGAAAATCGCTGAGCTAATCCGCGACGAGGATCTTCGCACTCGTATGGGAAAAGCTTCACATCAACTCCATTCAACTCATTTTACCGCCAAAGCGATGAGCGGTCAAATGCGAACTGTTTTCCAAACCGTATTGAGTCAATCATGTGTGGAATAGTTGGATACGTTGGAAGAGATTTATCGAAGCTGCGACTGGAGGAATCTGTCGAATCATTGCGTCATCGCGGCCCCGACTTTGGCAACTCTTTTAAGGAATGGGTAGGTAAGAGGTGCCTCTTTTTGGGGCATCGCAGGCTTTCCATTATCGACCTGAGCGACGAGGGGAATCAGCCCATGCACGAGGGCGAGGTGAGTATCGTATTCAATGGTGAAATCTATAATTTCCGTGAGCTGAAAGCCGCACATCTTGGCGGTGAGTCGTTCCACTCAAACTCAGATACTGAAGTCGTCTTGAAGCTTTATCGAAAGTTCGGCGCCGACTTTGTCCACCACTTGAAAGGCGACTTTGCCATGGCCATCTTCGACCGTCACAAAGGAGAGCTTCTCCTTATTCGAGATCGAATGGGCGTGAAGCCACTTTACATCTACGAGTCCGATGGATTGTTGGGATTTTCCAGCGAGATCAAAGCCTTCCCGCAAGCTGGTTTGAGTCTTTCTCCGAGAGAAGATGGCCTCGGAAAGTTTTTGGTCTTCAAATACAGTCCTGCTCAGGACACGCTTTACAATGAAGTGAGGCGATTGGCGCCGGGCACCATTCTTCGTATAGATTTGAATTCGGGAAAATCCACCGAAAGTAAGTACTGGAATCTCCAAGACGAGGTCAAGCCATTCCGCGGCAGTTTTGATGATGCCAAAGTCGAGTTGCGCGAGCGACTCGGCGCCGCAATTGAAGAGCGACTTATCGCCGATGTTCCCATTGCCAATTATCTCTCTGGAGGTCTCGATTCGTCCATCATTGCCTACCATCTTCGAGGGAAGGAATTCACGCATTACTGCGCCGTAAAAGATAAGCGTGATCTAAAAGCTGAGGGAACCACCTCCGACGGTGCTTTCGCCAAAAAACTGGCAGATGACTGGAGCCTCAATTTGGAAACCATCTCCATCGGATTGGATCAGTTGACTCCCGATTTGATTCGAAAATCCATCACCGCTTGCGACGACTTAATCGCCGATGGCTCCATCATCCCAGCCATGCTTATTGCCGAAAGGGCAGCCCAAAAGCATCGAGTAGTGCTGAGCGGAATGGGAGCCGACGAACTCTTCCTCGGCTACAACGGCCACTTCCTGCTCAAGCTCACGCACATGGCACAAGCCGTGCCCGGGTTTAAAGGGATCGCCTCACCGCTTTTGCAAAAGATCAAAGCGGGAAAAGGCCCCTTCAAAGCCTACCGCCGCTACTTGCAGAAATGGGGAAACAACCTCGGAAAGGATTACCAAGCCGCTCGATTCAGCGTGGTGGGCGATGTGGATTCGGCGCTCAGCTTGCTGAAACAACCACCTGACTTAGAGTCAATCTTCGGGAGCCTTCGAGGCAATGATTTCGAAAGTCTGTTTGCCTTTGAAATGGAGAATTTCTTGGTGAAAAACCTGCACTACCTCGATGGTTCTTCCATGGCCTATGGCTTGGAAAGTCGTGTGCCTTATCTCGATCACGACTTGGTGACATTTGCCGCGGGCCTACCCGTTGACTTCAAGCTCGACAAACAGCTCCGCTCCAAAAAGATTCTCAAAGCCGCTTACGCCGATGTACTTCCTGCCGATATCACAAAAAGGAGAAAAGCGGGGTTTGGCATGCCGTTGCGTACGCTGCTCTCCAAAAGAGCGTTGCTCGATCAGTTAATGCCTTACGACATTTTGGAAGCCACAGGGCAAATTGATATCGATCAATTGCGCGCGTTGGAAGAAGCGCATATCAGCGGTAAGCAGGATCAGTCAGCTTTGATTTATAGTCTGATAATTTTTGGGAATGAGAGTCTTGTTTCTGACTTTGCTTGATGCTGGTTTGTCTTAGTACTACTTTCGCTCACTCTTTCACCTTTCGCTTCCCTCCCGAAAACAGCACGAACTGCAATACAATTCCGAAGATGATGATGATAATCATCTCCATATTTGACATGAGATTGCTACTGTCCAAAGAATCTTGAGCCTGAATTTTCAGGGTCTTGCTTTCTTTCACTTGGATGGCCGACAGCTCTTCGAGGTTTTCGTGAACCCGCTCAAAAGTGGTTTCTGTGGCGGGGCCTTGTGGAATAAATTCTGACGCACTTAACTTCTTCAGATTATCCTTGAGCCTCCCGAAAATCTCTTCCTCCCTTTTGGTGAGGGTAGTTTGACCGTATTCGGTTATTACTCGATCTACTTCGCCATTTTTATCAAAAGCGACAATTTCTCCTTCGCTCAACTTCATTTGGTGATCGTAGAGAAGATTCGTCAACTGAAACAGGTCGTATTGGGCCACCACGCGATCTTCATAAATGGTAGTGATGGTGCCTTGAACATCCTCAAAATGCTTTCTGTCCATTCGGTTGGTAATGAACACCAAGAGGATAACCATTACCAATCCTAGTATTGTTCTGATTTTTTCTGATCCTGTTCCCATGCTGTTTTTTTTGTCAAAATACTAAAGAATTCCAACGTGACACCGATGGATAACTTGTGGAAAACACCACCAAAGATGATGCACCGATCCATCGTCTGACTAGTACATTTGTTTTCACAAATCAGTACCCTTGGATCAACTGCTTCAAAGTCTTAAAAAGGGCGATATGGAAATCGCCACCTTGCCTAACCCCATTCCCGGAAAGGGAGAAGTGTTGGTGAGAACTGCCTTCTCGGCAATCAGCACTGGTACCGAAGGCAAAACGGTGAGCGATGCCCGCAAGGGCTACGTGGCCAAGGCAAAGTCCCGCAAGGAAGAAGTGGCCAAGGTGGTCAAAGCCGCTCAAACTTACGGCGTGGCCGAGACTTATAAGTTGGTGATGAACAAGCTCGAGTCACTCCAACCCTTGGGCTATTCCCTTTCGGGAGAAGTCGTTGCGGTGGGAGAAGGCGTTTCCGAATTTAAGCCAGGCGACAAAGCGGCCTGTGGCGGTGCCTCAGCTTCTCACGCCGAACTGGTGGCAGTTCCAAAAAACCTTTGCGTAAAGCTTCATCCCGAGACTAAACTCGATCAAGCTGCTTTCACCACCATCGCTGCCATTGCCATGCAGGGCATTCGTCGGGCCGACTTGAAATTGGGTGAAAATTGTGTTGTTGTCGGATTGGGATTGATCGGTCAATTGACCATTCGCCTGCTGAAGGCAGCGGGAGTCAAGACTTTCGGGATTGATCTGAAAGATCAACTCGTTGATTTGGCAATGCAATCGGGTGCTCAAGAAGCTTCTCTGCGTAGCGATGAATTAATCGAAGAGCGCATCAAGAAATTTTCCAACGGAAACGGTGTAGACGCCGTGATCATTACCGCAGCTACTTCTTCAACCGACCCCGTGGAACTGGCTGGAGAAATTTGCCGTACCCACGGTAAAGTGGTCATCGTGGGAGCCGTACCCACGGGCTTCAGCAGAAAGAACTACTACCGCAAGGAGTTGGAACTTTTGATGAGCACCTCATACGGTCCCGGGCGTTACGATGCCAATTACGAGGAGAAAGGATTGGACTATCCGATAGGTCAAGTCCGTTGGACGGAAAACCGAAACATGCAAGCCTTTGCCGATTTGCTGGGTTCAGGCGCGCTCGATATTTCAGATTTAATTTCCCATAAGTTCCCTTTCGCTGAAGCCAAAAGGGCATTCGATTTAATCGTCGATGGTGCTGAGTCGAAAATGGGTGTCTTGCTCGAATACGACACTTCGAAAGAGATCAAACTCGAGCAGAAAGTAGCATCAGAAAAAGCGCCGCTGCAAGCGGATTCTGTTTCCTTTATCGGAGCTGGATCTTTTGCAGGGAACTTCTTACTTCCCAATTTGAAAGGTAGAATCAAGTTTTCGGCGGTGGCGACGAAGCGACCACATTCGGCTGAGAATACTAAAAGAAAATATGCCTTTGATCAGGCTTTCGCCGATGCCGATGCGCTGATTCAAAACGACAAGGCCGGTGGAGTATTCATCGCCACCAGGCACGATACACATGCATCGCTTACGCTGAAATCGCTAAAGCAAGGGAAACGCGTTTTTGTCGAGAAGCCGCTTTGTCTTCATCCTCAAGAGCTGACAGAAATTAAAGAAGTCGCCCGATCGAATTCGCATTCAGATGTGATGGTGGGCTTTAACCGCCGCTTCGCTCCGTCTGTCATCGAATTGAAAAAGAAGCTTTCGCTCGAACTGCCGAAGGTGATTCAGTACCGCGTGAATGCGGGTTTCCAGACCGATGATCACTGGGTGCACGATCCCGAGGTGGGTGGTGGCCGTATTTTAGGCGAAGCATGTCATTTCGTGGATCTTTGTTATTTCTTGGCAGGAGCCAAAGCCGTTTCCGTTTCGGCGGTGCCGATGACGGCCGAGCCGCAGAACTTTGATTCATTTACTGCCAACTTGGCTTTTGCCGATGGTTCTGTGGCTAGTTTGGTCTACTTGAGCAATGGCAATAAGGCCATGCCAAAGGAACACATCGAAGTATCAACCGGTGGTTTCTCGGTTCAAATTGATGATTTTAAAAAGGTGACCTATTTTGGAAAAGCTGTTGCTAAAACAAAACCCGCCAAGCAAGACAAGGGTCATGCCACCGAAATGGAGTTGGTAGCCGATGCTTTGAAAAAGGGAAAACCTTTTCCCATTGCCATGGATGAAGTCTTTCATTCGACGCTGGTCACTTTTGCACTCAGGGAATCGGTTCGACAGAACGGTAAGAAGATAGAGATTGAAGAATTTGAACGCGAATGGATTTCTCCCAAAGTGAACTGATCCGCGTTAAGCGTGCCCACCACGAGCTCGATATGTATTGCCGCAAGCGGAAATACAAGGGCTACGATCCCTACGATATTCTGCTCAGCCCATTTCCTTTTAAGAAGTTGGGAAAGTGGCCGCCAATTATAGCGATTCAGCTTTTTAAGCGAAATCCGATTAATCTTCGTCAGCTTTTTGCCGTGCCTAAGCAGTGGAATCCAAAAGCGCTGGGACTTTTTCTGAAGTCATACAGCCTTATGCCTGCGAGCCCTGAGAATGAGGAGAAATGCAAGTGGCTATTTGAAAAAATCATGGAGCTGCAAACGCCTAATTATCCGGGAATGTCTTGGGGATATCCGTTTCCTTGGGCCAGCCCGGAAAAGTATCTTCCCGAATGGTCGCCCACTTCGGTGGTGAGTGGATTCATCGCTCAAGGCCTGGATGCTTATTACAGAAGGTATGGTGACAAGCGCGCACTCGAAGCCATAGAAAAGATTTGCCTCTTTTTCTCCGATGCCCTTCACCACACGGTTGAAGACGATTTTTACGCCATTAGCTACAGCACGGTAAAACCCGATTTCTGCTACAATGCGTCATTGCTGGCTGCACAAACGTACGCCCTTTGTTACGCTCACAACAAACAAGCATCATACGCCGATATTGCCAAGCAGGCATTGGAGACAGTAATCTCCAGACAGAAAAGCGATGGAAGTTGGAACTACAGCGAGAACTTGGAAACCGGTAAGCAGCGGGTTCAAATCGATTTTCACCAGGGCTTTGTCTTAGACTCTATCATGTCTATTGCTCAATCCCTCAGATACTTTCCCGACTCGGTCGAAAAGGCACTGCAGCATGGAATGGAGTTTTACCGAGACGAACAATTCAGCTCGAAAGGAAGAGCATTGTGGAGGCTACCGGGCAATTATCCATCGGATATTCATCACCAAGCCCAAGGAATCATTACCGCCACTAAATACTTCAGTCATTCGGGTAGTCGCAGAGCTGAAGATCTAGCCAAGTCGGTGCTCTTTTACACGCTCGAAAACTTTCGAGATTCAAAAGGCTATTTCTACTACCGCAAGCACAAGAATGTGACGGATCGAACTTCATACATGCGCTGGGGAAATGCTTGGATGCATTTGGCGATGAGCGAAATATTGAATGCCAAGCATCTTCAAGGGAAGCCTGAATTTCAACAGAAAATCCCCATTCGTTGAAGCGCCTTCTCTTTTATATGGGGCACCCCGCTCACTACCACAATTTCAAGAATTGCATTCGCATTCTCATGGAAAGAGGCGACGAGGTTTTGGTAGTCGCCAGAGGCAAAGATGTTTTGTTCGACTTGATCGATACCGAAGATTGGGATGTGGTAAAATGGCCTGCACGCGCAGCGGGAGGGAAACTCACCTTGGCGCTGAATATCTTGCAGCGCGAAGGCAAATTGCTGAATCTCGTTAGAAAATTCCGGCCTCACCTCATGGCGGGAACTGATCTGGGAATTGCTCATGTGGGTAAACTACTGGGGATTCCGTCTGTAGTTGTGAATGAGGATGATAGCCATGCTATTCCGCTCATGGCCAAATATGCTTTTCCATACGCCACATATGTTTTGGCGCCGAACTGTTGTGATCAGTCGCCCGCCAATCACAAGAAAATCGGTTACGAAGGATATCACGAATTAGCCTATCTGCATCCAAAATACTTCAATGCTGATCGCTCGCTGCTTCCGGCAGAAATGCTCGATGCAGAACGGTATTTCATTCTTCGGTTTGCGAGTTTGCATGCTCACCACGACGAAGGACGCAGCGGGATAGACGATGAATTGGCGCATGAGTTGATTGAGTTACTCTTGCCTTTCGGTAAAGTATTTATCACATCCGAGAGGGAGCTTACCGCTGATTTGGAGCCTTATCGAATACCTGTACATCCCACCGTTATTCATCACGCCATGGCTTTTGCCGATCTCTATATCGGCGATTCACAAACCATGGCTGCCGAGGCAGCGGTTCTGGGTGTTCCATCGATTCGATTCAATGATTTTGTAGGTGAATTGAGCTATCTCGAAGAGTTGGAGCATAAGTATGGATTGACAAAAGGAATCAAAACCACCGAGTCTGACGTCTTTTTGGCTACAGCAAAAGAATGGGCCGAAAACACTGTTTTGAAAACTCTTTTTGCCGAAAGGCGAATCACGATGATGAATGCTACCATAGATGTGACAGAGAGGTGGATAGAGCTATTTGACGATCTCGCAAAAACTCACGATTAGATGTTTATAACTAATGACTGATGGGGTTGCTTCAGCCTGTTATCAAGGTATTTTCGAATAAACCAACCACCGAATACCTATGGAGGAAGTTGCAGGTGCACAGAAAGTTGTAGAAGGCATAGCGGGTAGCAGGCTCTTGAGTTTTGTAGCTCCTGTTCTCGAAAATCGAGAAGGAAAAACTGAAGTCGTTAAGGTCTCTGATCACTTTAACGTGGAGAAGCATGCAGATCAGAGTCTGGATGGATTCATGAACCTTCATCGCGTGAATGACATTCAGGGGATCAACCGATTTTTCAAGTTGGTGAATCAAAAGCTGAAGTCAGGTGGTAGTTTCATCGGTTGTGTAGAAACACTGGAGCAAAGGCGTGAAAGATTGTTTCGCAAGTTTCCGCCCGTGATTAATGTCGGGTACTACGGATCGGATTTTATTTTTAAACGTGTTTTCCCGAAATTCAAGTTCACAAAAAAATTCTATTTCTTCCTGACGGGCGGACGGAACCGAGCTTTGTCCAAATCTGAGGTTCTGGGTCGCTTGGTCTATTGTGGTTTTCAAATCGAAAAGACGGAAGAAATTGATGGGAAGCTCTACTTCAAGGTGAGGAAAGTTTCTGAACCATTGGCGGAAGTTGAACCCAGCACGGGTTTGCTCCTACGCATTAAGAGAATCGGTTATAAGAATCAGCCGATTACCGTTTACAAATTCAGAACAATGCACCCTTACGCTCAGTACATTCAAGCTTATGTCTTTGAGCAGAATAATTTACAAGAAGGCGGAAAATTTGCTGATGATTTCCGAATTACCAAATGGGGCAGATGGATGCGGAAATTCTGGATTGACGAAATTCCAATGATCTACAATATCCTGCGCGGTGATCTGAAGCTGGTAGGTGTCCGTCCGTTAAGCGAGCATTACTTGAGCCTTTATTCGGCTGAGCACAAAGTTCTACGTGTGAAAGGTAAGCCTGGATTGATTCCGCCTTTTTATGCTGATATGCCAAATACGCTGGATGAGATTATGGAGTCTGAATCGCGCTACATGGAAGCATATTTTCAAGATCCCATTTCTACTGATTTTAATGTTTGCCTGAAGGCCTTCTCTAATATTCTGCTGAAAAAAGCGCGAAGCCATTGATGGCAAGAATTACCCTATTCTTTCTTTTATTATTGACGGTTCAAGTCGCTTCGGCTCAAACCGTTTATGAGCCTTACGGCAATTCGGTTTATCGATTCCTTGATGAAATGGCCGCTGCTGGACATATTTCCGTCAATACTTTTGCCAAGCCCTTTTCACGAAAGCAAATTGCCGAATTCCTGGAAGAGATTGAGGGACAAAAAGAGGATTTAACACAAAGACAAATTGACCAGCTCGAATTTTTTCTTCGAGATTACGGTAAGGAATTGCGAGTGGGAAAGGACTGGGATCGTCGACGCGATCTTTTCTTTTACAGTGATTCTGTTTTTGAACTTACAGTCAATCCAATTTTGGGTGGCTCGGTGATGGTGAACGAGAATGGAAATAGAATTTGGCGAAGAATAGGTGGTGAATTTTTTGCGTCAGCGGGAAACTTCGGATTTTACGGTTCGATTAGAGACAACAATGTTTCCGAAGTACTTGCTGCACCTCAGTATTTGACCACCAGGCAAGGCGAAAATTACAAGTCGATTTCTGCCGAGAACAGAAGTGACTTCAACGAGGCTATCGGTGGAATTTCCTACCACTGGAAATGGGGCGATTTAGCGGTGATGAAGGATCGGCTCACTTGGGGGAATACCGTTCGTAATGCAAATGTGTTTTCCGGAAAGGCTCCTTCTTATGCCATGATCAATTACCGACTTTATCCCACAGATTGGCTGGAGTTTCAATACATCCATGGATGGTTAGTGTCCGAGGAGCTGGATAGTGCGCGTACCTACTTGACCCCAAATGGGAACAGGAAGATCTATATGAACAAGAACATCGCGGCGAACTACTTGACCATTAAGTCTAAATGGGATATTGACTTCACTTTTGGGAATTCGATCGTTTACAGCGATAATGGTTTGAATCCGGTTTATTTCATTCCTTTTATGTTCTTTAAGTCCGTGGACCATACGTATTCGGGAACGGGTAGTAACGAGCTCGGGCAAAATGCACAATTGTTTTTCGATGTAAGTGCTCGAGCGATTAAAAACCTCCATTTGTACGCGTCACTTTTTGTAGATGAAGTGAGCCTGAGCAATATGTGGGATTCAGATAATCAAACCAATATCATGAGTCTTAAATTAGGTGGAACATGGTTTAATGCGCTACCCAATGTTCACCTGAGCACCGAATACACACGCACCAACCCCTGGACGTATCGCCATCAGATCGAGTCTACCACTTTTGCTTCCAATCAATACAATATGGGTCATTATCTGGGAGAGAATGCCGATGAAATCTATGGAGCTATCGAATACATTCCGATGAAGAATCTTCGCTTTAAGGCTGGCTTATGGCATGTTCGAAAAGGCGAACCGCACGTATACGAAATCATCAATGGCAATGCGAATGTGACGGGGCTGGAGTTTTTAGAAACAGTTGATTGGAGTCAAACGGGAGCTAGTTTTTCAGTAGAGTGGGAGGTGATCAATGGAGCGGTCGTGTTTCTCGAATTACTCTATTTAGATTCTGAAGGAAACGAGACATATACTCCCGAGTTTCTTTCGGGTCAGGTCATTTCCGCCGAGGGAGGCTTTCGAATCGGTTTTTGATAATTACTTGTTCTCCGCGGGAATTTGTGGCTGTTCAGCGGGTGTTCCTTCACCTCCATCGAGCAGGTATTGCATTTCAAACAGTTTTAGTTGGAGCTCAAACATCTTCATCTTGATGTCATTCAATTGCTCATCTGTTTGATCAGGAATAATGGGATTCGATTCTCGTGATTCAATCGGGCCTTCAAGATTCACTTCATTTGGAGAAACATCTTCTTTCTTCGAACCGAAGAGGCTCCATTTTTTGTCTTTGGGCTCTTTTTCCTCCTTCACTTTTTTCTCAGGGTATTGATCTTCCGTTCGGTTAAAGTTGTATCGCAGACCCACTCCGAAGTAGGAGTATTTATCATTGGCAGAAAAGTCTCGATCCCACGCGTCTAGTCGATCTGTAGCTAAATTATTGAGCGCGTAACTGAGTGTGATGTCCGTTTTGTAATTCACTCTGTATCCTGCCGTAAAACCCACCGGAATATTCAATGCCGTGGCCGGTGAATCTTTTTCTTCAAGGACGTATCGCTGAGTTGGAGGGTTTTCATCAACCACGGTATAGCCTACGTAGTCTCGTATCTGCCCTTGCTGAGTGCCTTCGGGTCTCCAAGTCGAGATGGCCCGAAAAAAAGTAACCCCGATTCCTATTTCAGCATTGAGGTAGAATTTGTATTTCGAAAGATCATCACCATCTCCAAAGAGCTCATTGAGAATGTCAAAACTGGCTTTGGCATTGATGGTATTGTATTCGGATTCAAAATCCAAAGGCAAACTTTCTTTGCCCGGAGTTCTTCCTCCTCCCAGCGTACCTTGCTCAAATTCCAACTTGGCTCCAAGGCCAAAGTCAAATTTCTTTTCTGCGTATACGCTCCAACCAAACTGGTAGTATGTTCCAAAATCCTTGAAAGGAGCAAACATGTCGTAGTCAGCCATGCTTCCATGAAATAAAGCTAAGCCTGCGCTTGCACCCACAGAAAATCCGTCAAAGAAAGGGCCCAATTGACTTTCACTTTCTTCATCTTCGGCTAAAAGAAGGTGCTGAGAAGCTTCTACATGTTGGCGGTAAGCCTTAACCCATGGGTCATTGTTTACCGGGCCTCCGGCCAATAAAATCAAAGGCACGAGCATAGATGTAAGGAGGAGAGACTTTTTCACGCTATAAAACTGGCTTTTTTGATCCAATAATCAATCATCATTCGACTGAATTGTCCCAAATTCATTGTTGATAACCATACTCGAATACGCCGAAATAGTTTTACTTTAGACCGTAAAATTGTGATTGAATTGCCAATCAGATGAAATCCCTCTATTTAACCGTCTTTTTTTCCGTGCTTATCGGCCTGCTCAACGGGCAGGATTTGATAGAGCGGAATTATTTTGACAATGCAAAAGCAAAGAATGCCGCAATCGCTGCAGCCCGCTACGCCGAAGAGGGATATTATTACACGAAGTTTACTACTTTCATCAACTCTGTAGATAGCTCACGACTATTTGCCGATACGGCGTTATTCTTCATAAAGCGCTCGCTCATGCTGAGTGATACGTCACTTTATCATGCACCAAAGACAAATCTTCGAGCCTTGAATCTTCTGTATGAGGGAAAGGAGAAGCTTGTTGTTGCAGATTCCGTAATGAGAGAATTCTACCCTATGGTAGAGATATCTTCACATCGTTTTTTTGGGAAAGAATCATCGATTCATTTGAGCAATGCGGTAATGGACCTTTTTAATGCATCGCTACTGCTCAAATCCGACGCTCCAAAGGAGAATAAGGATATACCCAATTATGAGGTGCTTCCGTTTGAAGACGAATTGGTGAGACTTGAAGCTGATGAGGCATCTTTTCAGCAGGCCGCTAACAGTTACGAAGAGGAAATAGCCTTGTACGAGGATATGTATAAAGAGCTGGAGAACGAGTCAGTGCGTGCCACGAATGCGTCAATCGTCAGCTCGATTGAAACGTCAATGATGCAAGTGGAGTATCAATTAAATAATGCCGTTTCCGGTTTGGAAGACGCTTCATTTCGCATTAAAGAAATCAGAGAGTTACTCGATAAAAAATACTTGCAAGATGTACAGGGAGTTGAAGAGCCTGAGTACATGTCGCAATTCGATAAAGCTGAAGAAGGCGAGGTCTTAATGAACGAGGATGTTCCAGATGGGTTGGTTTACAAAATTCAGCTTGGTTACTATCCTGAAGATGTAGATAAGAACAACTTTACCGGTCTTTTCCCTGTTAGTGGTGAAACGGTGAAGGACGGGCTAGCCCGGTTTTATGCAGGTTTGTTCTTCAGTTATGAAGAGGCAAGCAGAGGGAATGCTTTCGTTCGAGAAAGTGCCATTCCCAATTCGTTTGTGGTGCCGTTTTACAACGGGCAAAAAATCAGTATGAGTCGTGCAGTTGCCATCGAGCAGCAAAGAGGGGCTGAATAAGTTAATCGTCTTCTTCCTGCATCGTTTTTTGCTGAAGTGCAATCAGCTTGTACATCTCCATTTGAGCCCTCACTTTCTTTTCATCTTTCTCTCGCTCGACATATTCATTGGTCTGGTTTCCTGCTAGTAATCTCGCCTTGACGTTATCGTTCCATTGCAGCTCCATCATATCTTTGATTTCCTTTCTCACCTTTGGATCATAGATAGCGACGCTTACTTCTACTCGGTAGTCTAGATTCCTTTCCATCCAGTCGGCGGAACTAATGTAAATGTCTTCATTTCCGTCGTTTCCGAAAATGAAAACACGTGCATGTTCAAGATATCGGTCGATGATACTGTGCACTTGGATATTGTCGCTTATGCCTTTTATTCCGGGTATCAAAGAGCATATTCCCCTTACCAAAAGGCGAATTTTCACACCTGCCTTGCTCGCTTGGTATAGCTTACGTATCAGTGTCTCATCTACCAGACTGTTTACTTTAATGAATACATAAGCGCTTAGTCCCGCTTTGGCATTTTGAATCTCTCTATTGAGCTTTTTAATGTACCCCGAGCGCATGGTGGCAGGTGCTACCAGCAAATGTTTGAAACGAAAGTGTAGATAGGGCCTTTCTATAAATGCAATCACTTTGAGTGCCTCATCGCAGATTTCCGCATTCGTCGTAAACAGAGCAAGATCGCTGTAAACCTTGGCTGTTCCTTCATGAAAGTTGCCGGTGGAGATAACCGCCTGTCGATTCACTTTTCCTTTATGAACTTGAGTGACCACCGCGAGCTTGCAATGCACCTTCATATCTGAAATTCCGAAAATCACTTTTACTCCTGCGTCTTGGAGGGTTCGACTCCATTCAAGATTTGCTTCTTCGTCAAAGCGAGCCCGAAGTTCCACTACTACGGTCACCTGTTTACCATTCTTGGCAGCGCTCACTAAGGCATTCACCACACGTGATCGATTGGCGACTCGATAAAGCGTAATTTTTATTTCCTTGACATGAGGGTGAATTGCCGCCTCCCTTAAAAAATGTACAAAACCCCGAAAGTGCTGGTACGGGTAATGCAGTAAAATGTCATTTTTATCGACGGCATTCAGAATTCCGTTTGACTTATCAATCAGGTAGTGGTCGGTTCCAATTATTTCTTCGTATTCCAAATCAGCGTTGCCTACATTAGGAAACTTCATAAAGTCCTTTGAGTTGTGGTAGCGCCCTCCAGGGATTATGTTGTCATCTTCATCAATGTCGAGTTTCTTACACAAGTAAGTCAACAGATCAACAGGCATTTCGCTGTCGTAAAGAAATCGAACAGGTTCACCTTTCGTCCGTTGTTTGAGGCTCTTTTTCATTTTCTCGTAAAAGCCTTTTGAAATGTCATCATCCAAGTCCAGCTCGGCATCACGTGTGAGCTTTATGGTGTATGCTTCCAGCGTTTCGTAGTTGAAAATTCTGAAAATTTGATTCAGGTTAAACCTGATTACATCATCGAGAAACATGATGTACTTTTTGCCATTTGCCTCGGGTAATACCACAAAACGGGGAGTAGCTTCCGATGGAACTTCGATAAGTGCAAACTGCTTTGACTTACCCTCCTTGTTCTTTTTTGGGGTAGTCATTTTTACGGCTAGGAAAATAGACTTGTCTCTTAAATATGGAAACTCATCCAGACTTTTCAGCATGATCGGGACTAGCAGGGGAGACACTTCAGCACGGTAATACATGTCGACAAAAGCCGCTTGTTCATCATTGAGTTCGGTCTCCGTCACAATCTCCACATTGTGCTTTTTGAGCTCGTCTAGAATGTTTCGATAGATTACCGCGAAAAGCTCTTTTTGACGAACTACTTCATCTTGGATTTCATCCAAAACTTCGGCGGCCGTTTTATCGCCGATTAATTCTTTCTTTTTGCTAACCGCCTCAACTCGCTTCATCGTTGCCACTCTCACTCGAAAGAACTCGTCAAGATTATTTGAGAAAATCCCGAGAAACCTGAGGCGTTCAACCAATGGCACAGCTTCGTCTTGTGCTTCTTGCAAAACGCGGTGATTGAAAGAAAGCCAACTCAACTCGCGGTTGATGGTGCGATTTTTAAGACTAATAGACATGTAGAATCTCTTTTATTGTTCCTGAGAAGTCAGCCTGTCAGGATAGTCAGTAATGAGGCCATCAACACCCATTTCAATCAATGCAACCATTTCTTCACGTTCATTCACCGTCCAGGGGATGATCTTCATTCCTTTTTCTCTTGCAAAGGAAATTAGACCTTCATTCACCAGCGTATAATCAGGGCTATAAATGTCGGGAGTAAAACCTAATATTTTGAGATTTTCCTCAGGTGTTTCAGTATTTTCTACTAAAAGGACCAATTGTATCTCAGGGTATTTTTCTTTGGCTACTTGCAGGGTTCTCACATCGAAACTTTGGATGACCGTTCTGTCTTCAACTCCCGCATTTTTAATTTCTGCTACCAGCAGATCGACAAATTCTTCAGGCTTAGGGTGGAAAATACCATCTCCTTCAGGTAAACTCTTGGTTTCTATGTTGTAGTAAGGAAGTGCTCTTGAAGTCTCAGTAGCATGAGTTTCAGCCATGGAGAAGACTTCACTCAGTAAGGGTTTGGTAGCTTTTACTTTTGCTTGATTTGGGAAACGCGGATGAGGTTTCATACCGACATCATACGCCTGAATTTCGTCAAATGTCATGGCAAAAATGCGGTGATTTCTTTCATCTTTCTCTGAAATGGAAGAACCGTTTGAATCCAGAGCAATCTCGTGAGAAAACCACGGTTCGTGAGAAAGGATTACTTTTTCATCTTGAGTAATCACTACATCCATTTCTAATGTAGTCACACCAAGATCCAACGCTTTTTTGAAGGCGGGCAACGTATTTTCAGGGAGCAAGCCCCGACAGCCTCGATGACCTTGAAAGTCAATTTTTTTTATGGTATTCTTCTCTTCCACTTCGTTGATTTGTTCAATATTCGACTCGCTACAAGCGATAATAAAGGTGCAAAAGAAGAAGTAGTGTAAGAAACGATTTATCATCCGAATTGGGCTCTTTGACGGCCTTCGGAGGGTAAGAGTAGTTTGATTCTCCTCACCAATTCATCCATTCTCACGGGTTTAGCTATGTAGTCGCTAGCGCCTGCATCTATGGCTGCCTTGTAATCTTGGATATCTCCCTTGCAAGTCAGCATGATGATTGGAATTTCTCTTGTGGCCATATGGTTTCTCAAGATACGGCAAACTTCGAGACCATCAGGAGCAGGCATCATCCAATCGCTGATCACCACATCGGGCTTTGCCTCAGCAATGTGCTTAATAGCTTTAGAGCCATCAGTGAAGATGTCTACGATCATACCTTCTTTCTCGAGGTTGTATTGAATCAAATCAAGAATATCGCTCACATCGTCTATTGCAACGACTCTAACTTTGTTCATAGGGTATTTCTTTGTGATGCAAAGCTAAATGATACAGATAGTTAGGATTGGTTGAGGAGGTTAAGAAATTGTGTTCACTTCGTTATTTCTTTGTTTCGTTTCTTTACTTGCAAAACACCATTTTGACTCAAGCTGTATGATGAACAAGCCTGTAAACCTGACGTTAAAATTAATAATGGCTTCTGTTGCCTGTTAGAAACTTTATATTTGTACAAACCGGATACATGGCGAAAACTACTATTTCAAAGGAAAGAGAGAGAATGTTGAATAGTGCAATAGCCTATTTGAGAGTGAAAGGCTATCATGAAATCAAGGCTCCGTTCAAGAGTTTTCCTACGCCACAGTCCGTCTTCAGAAAGGCAAGTGAGGCTGGTTTTGTTCCTGATATGATCGCTGAAAAAGATTTCGGCACTTTCATTTTTGAGGTGCTCGATGATGAATCACTTTCAAATTGGGATGACCGATTACCAAAGTGGCAGCTCTTTGATGAATACTGTGAGCGTAAGAAGGGCAAGTTTTATTTCATTGCCTACAGCGATGAAGCAGAAGCCATTGCTGAAAAGCTGGAAACACTTGACATAAAACCAGGCATTATTCGCATTAAAAGATAAGCATCAATCACTTCTTGTATCAAGATGCTATTCATTAGAAATCATAAAATCAGCAGACTTTATGTCTAAAGATCATATTGACATTTCATTTTACGATTCAGTAAACTCACCAACAACCCTCCAAGAGAATGAGGTCGTTGATTTTCTTCACACCAGTCTAGATGAATTTGGTGATCCCAAACACCACATTCGTGCGGCCATTGAGTATTCATGCAGCGCACACAAAGGCAAAGGGGGATTTGTAGTACTGGGAAAAGTACAAAACAAACTTGTAGGAGCTGTCGTGGTCAACCAAACGGGTATGTCAGGTTATATTCCTGAAAACATATTGGTTTATATAGCGGTTGATTCCGATACTCGTGGTTTGGGGGTAGGGAGAAAGCTTATGGAAAAAGCGATGAGCATTGCTAAAGGAGATATTGCTCTTCATGTTGAGCCCAATAATCCTGCGAAATTTCTCTACGAGAAACTTGGCTTTACTAACAAGTATCTGGAAATGAGATATCAAAAAAAGTAATTTATTTTATGCCATCTGCCGAAACTATCGAAGAAGTCAGGCACTATTTGCATCAGAATCCCGAAATGAGCGGGGAAGAAGCTCAGACCTCTGCTTTTCTCCAAAAGTTCATACATCAGAACTTCCCTGATTTCACAATCTATAAAAGTTCGAATAGCCATGGTTTTGCTGCGTCTAAAAAGTACGGAGAAGGCGCCCATATAGGTTTTAGAGCTGAGCTTGATGCACTGCCAATAGCAGAAGACAACATATTCGAGCACAAGTCTCAAAAGAAAAGAAGCAGTCATGCCTGTGGTCACGATGGCCACATGTCAATACTGTTAGCTGCTATTCAAAGGTTAGAAGATCAAACTACAATTTCAGGTACGGCTTCCTTCTTATTTCAACCTGCTGAAGAGACTGGTGAAGGTGCGCAGAAATTACTTGAGGATCATGCATTTAATCATTTCAAGCCTGATGTATTACTTGCCCTTCACAACATTCCGGGTGAGCCGTTGGGTCTGGTCTTGAGTAGGTCGGGAACATTCGCTTGCGGTAGCGTTGGGGTTCGATTGAATGTGAAGGGGAAAACTGCCCACGCAGCTCATCCTGAAGAAGCTGTGAACCCTTTGATGTTGGCAAAGTCCTTTTTTGATGAGATCCTACTGGTTACAAATAATACCAAAGGGTTTTCTTCGGTCACGCCCATCGCACTTCAGTCAGGACTTGACACTTTTGGGATTTCTCCACTCGATTCAAAGCTATTGATCACTCTACGGGCAGCTGAGTCGTCCGACTTGAATAAGGTGATGACAGAGATAAGACGGATGACTGAAGAAATTAATGAGATTGATGGAGCCACTGCCGAAGTTGCTTTTGAAGAGTTTTTTCCTCCCACCTCAAATGATTACTTCCACACTGACCTGGAGCAAATCTGTTCGAAGCTGAAAAGGCCGATTAAACAGATGGGAAATCCATTTCGGTGGTCAGAGGATTTTGGTCACTATTCGGGAAGGTGCAAAATACATATGTTTGGTCTTGGAGCAGGCGTTCATACTGCTCCATTGCATGCTTCTACTTATGATTTCCCCGATGAATTGATCTCATCGGGGTCAGAAATATTTGTTGAACTCTACAATCACCTCCTCAGAGTATGACTCCTGAAAGTGCTTCTTCATTTATCGAAATTGATAGCGACCTTTTGCGAAAGAATCTTGCATTTATTCGCAGTAAGCTCAAAAAGGGAGTTAAGATTTCGGCAGTAATTAAAGGCAATGCGTACGGTCATGGTATCGACCAGATGGTGCCGCTGCTCGAAACAGAAGGCGTAAAACATTTCTCGGTATATGGTATCGAAGAGGCAAATGCTTTTCATGAAACTGCTTCTCATGAAGCTAGCCTTATGATTATGGGATATGTCGATCGGGAAAATTTGGAAACCGTTCTGAGACGAGGCGATGAATTCTTTGTGTATGATATTGAGCAGCTCAAGGTTGTTATTGAAATGGCGATAAAAACTGAATTGACTGCAAAAATTCACGTTGAAGTCGAGACCGGAATGAACCGAACGGGAATCGATGAAAGCCAGCTTTCAGAACTTGTTGATTTAATCTCTGAAAACAGAGAAAGACTGCATTTAGCAGGGGTGTGTACTCACCTTGCCGGAGCCGAAAGCATTAGCAATTACTACCGAATTAAAAAACAGCGCGCCCGTTTTAAGAGTTACTTGTCATTCTTCAAGAAGAAAGGTGTAAAGTTTGAAACTCGCCACATTGCTTGTTCCGCAGCTCTGCTCAGATACCCGAAAACTCAGTATGATATGGTGAGGGTCGGCATTTTGATTTATGGCTTTTGGCCAAATCGAGAAACTTTGATTGATTATATTACCAAGAAAGAGCAGTATGAAGACCCACTTACGTCTGTTTTAACTTGGAAGTCAAAAGTGATGACCATAAAAGAAGTAGGAGCAGGTGAATATGTCGGCTATGGGACCTCATATTTGACCAATAGAAAAACTAAGATTGCGGTAGTTCCGGTAGGGTATGCCTATGGATATTCAAGGATTTTAAGCAATCAGGGAAGAGCATTGGTAAATGGGCAAAGAGTAGGTGTGATAGGCACGGTTAATATGAATATGCTCACACTGGATGTAACCGAAGTAGAGGATATAAAAAAAGGGAGCGAAGTGGTATTCATTGGAAATCAAGGAGAACAACGCATATCTGTGGCTTCATTTGGGGAAATGAGCTCTCAGCTAAACTATGAATTGCTTTCGCGCCTTCCGCACAACATACCTCGCGTAATAATCTAAGCTATGGCTTTTGTAGAACTAGATAGAGAGAAGTTGAAAGAAAACTTCGATTTGCTCAAAACTCGCTTCAGCGAGTATGATGTAGAGTGGGGTATTGTGACGAAGTTACTTTGTGGAAATAAGCTTTTTCTTCAAGAAGTCCTGAACCTTGGAATAAAAGAAATTCATGATTCAAGGATCAGTAATTTGAGGGCTGTCAAAAAGCTTGATCCCACGGTGCAGACGGTTTATATCAAGCCACCGGCAAAAAGGTCAATAAAAAACTTGGTGACCTACGCTGATGTAAGTCTAAATACCGAGATGGTCACGCTTCGATTAATAAGCGAAGAAGCTCAAAGGCAAGATAAAACGCACAAGGTCGTCATCATGATTGAGCTTGGCGATTTAAGGGAAGGCGTAATGGGAGAGGATGTCGTCAATTTTTTTAGCCAAGTTTTTTCCCTCCCCAATATTGAGGTAGTTGGTATCGGATCTAACTTGAACTGTTTGCACGGAGTTATGCCTAGTCCTGATAAGTTTATTCAACTCAAGCTTTACAAAGACCTTATTAAGGCACATTTTGGATATGATATCCAAAGCATCAGTGGAGGTACTTCGGTGGTGTTACCCATGCTCTTCCGAAATCAACTTCCCGATTCAGTTAATCATTTCCGAATAGGCGAGACCTTATACTTTGGCTTGAATATTGAAACTGGCTCAACTTTTGAAGAGATGCACAATGATGTTTTCAAATTGAGGATGGAAATTATTGAACTCACTGAAAAGCCAATGATTCCCATAGGAGAGCTAGCAGAGAATCCAAGCGGAGAAATGTTGCAAATTGATCAGGACCTTTATGGTAAAACTTCTCTAAGAGCTATTCTCGATGCCGGCTTGCTCGATATCTCTCCTGACTTCTTGATTCCTTATGATGAAAATATCGAAATTGTGGGCGCAAGTTCTGATATGCTTGTACTAGATTTGGGCAAGTCAACTCGAGAGTACAAAGTCGGAGATTTAATAGATTTTCGCTTGAAGTATATGGGTGCCCTTGGTATTATGAACTCAAATTACATTGAAAAACGATTAAAGAACTAACTGATATGATATTTCAAAAGAACAAATGGTCTTTCCTGGTAATGATTGCTGCATTACTTTCTATTGCGCCGCTTCAAGCCCAGGACGACGAAAAAGAAGATAAGTACGGTGAGGATATGAAAGAAATTCTTTTCATGGTGATCGATGGAGATTACGAAAAGGCCGTAAGCAAGTCCGAGAAATATATGGATAAGGAAGATACCAGAAGAGATCCCAGACCTTACA